>NZ_JAUBQE010000001.1:0-267324 GCF_036701115.1 Microcoleus sp. Pol1C5
TTATGTTCAACTAAGCAAATCAAAAATTATTTTGCTCACTGCTGTTACTGTACCTCTTAGTCACGCAAAGTGCTGTAAAATGCTTAGTGAAAATGGTGCAATATCTGATGTCTCTGCGATTGTGTTTTTCCTCTAAGTAGGTCAAGGCCATCAGAAGGAAAATTTTTAGGGTTTTTACAAGCTGGGTTTCAGGAGAAAACTAAGCTGCTGAGTATTTTTTTGGGCGATCGCCCCTGTGACCAGATTTGAGATTTGAGATTTGAGATTTGAGATTTTAGACTTTAGATTTAGTCCACAGATGAATCGGGGAGGTTGAACTAGAATCTAAAATTTTGGGTGACTCACGACTCCTGTCGGAAAGTAAGTATCCATTTTTGGGCGGGTTCAGCCGATGATCGCGCGATCGCACCTCACCCTTTGTTGTCCTTCAATTCCGCTAGCAACAGCATCCAAGCGATATCCCCGCACCAATGAGCGCTCAACGCCAAAAAAGCGGTGGGAATTATCTTCGCTATTCATATTTTTACCACTTCTTTTATAATACCTTACATAAACTGATTACTGCGATTTCTTTACTTTTTGCAATCAAATAAAAAATCTCCACAGGCCTTGCTATTTAGCAAAAAAGTGATAATCTGGAATTAGAGGCAATCGAAAACTCGGTTGATACAGCCTAGGAAAAAACTTGAGAATTTTAGTAACAAAATTACAATTCCCAATAAACTGTCTTTTGTTTACTGTCCTTTGACCGAAATGAGCTGAAGTTGAGAGGAAAAAAGCAATGCTCGACAATTTAGCAATTGAACAAAAACCAGGTTTAATCCCCAAAGAAAAAGCCTTAGTATTGTTGTTTGATGAAGTCGGCATAGCCGACATCCCATTAGTAGGCGGTAAAAATGCTTCTTTGGGCGAAATGATTCAAAAGTTAACCGCCCAAGGAGTCAGAGTTCCCAACGGATTTGCCACTACAGCACACGCTTACCGGTACTTCATCCAGTCAGCGGGTTTAGAAGCTAAATTGCGCGAAATTTTTGCCGATTTAGACGTAGAAGATCTGCAGAACCTGCGACAAAAAGGCAAGCAAGCGCGGGCACTGATTCTCGACACACCATTTCCGCGAGAACTCCAAGCGGCGATCGCGGATGCTTACGAGAAATTGTGCGATCGCTACGGCGACAGTACAGACGTAGCAGTGCGTTCCTCCGCCACCGCCGAAGACTTACCAGACGCCAGTTTCGCGGGACAGCAAGAAACCTACCTCAACGTCCAAGCTTGCGCTGGTGTCCTCGAATGCTGTCACAAATGCTTTGCTTCCATATTCACCGATCGCGCAATTTCCTACCGCCAACAGCGGGGTTTCGATCACTTTGAAGTCGCCCTATCAGTCGGCGTCCAAAAAATGGTGCGATCGGACTTAGCATCCTCCGGCGTCATGTTCAGCATCGACACCGAAACCGGATTCAAAAACGCCGTATTAGTAACCGCCGCCTACGGATTAGGCGAAAACGTCGTCCAAGGCACCGTCAACCCCGACGAATACTTCGTCTTTAAACCAACATTAAAACAAGGTTTTCACCCTATTTTAGACAAACGCCTCGGCACAAAAACACTCAAAATGGTGTACGATATCGGCGGTTCTAAATACACCAAAAACGTCTCCGTTATAGCAGCAGAAAAAAATAAATTTGCCATACAAGATGATGAAATTCTGCAACTAGCCAAATGGGCCGTAGTCATCGAAGAACACTACTCTAAAGTGCGCGGGACTTATACCCCGATGGACATTGAGTGGGCAAAAGACGGCAATACAGGCGAATTGTTTATTGTCCAAGCACGACCCGAAACAGTACAATCTCAAAAATCTGCTAAAGTTTTGCGAAACTACAAATTGCAAGGTAGCAGTGCAGTTTTAGCAAAAGGACGCGCCGTTGGCGAATCAATCGGACAAGGAAAAGCCCGCGTAATTTTAGATGTTCACAGAATCGCTGAATTTCAATCAGGAGAAGTTTTAGTTACCAACAAAACAGACCCGGATTGGGAACCGATTATGAAAAAAGCAAGTGCGATCGTCACCAATTCCGGTGGCCGTACTTGTCACGCCGCCATCATCGCCAGAGAAATGGGAATTCCCGCCATTGTCGGCACCGGCGACGCCACCCAAATCTTGAAAAACCATCAAGAAATCACTGTTTCTTGTTCCGAAGGAGACGAAGGTAAAGTTTATGCCGGTTTGCTTCCTTTTGAAATTCAAGAAACTGCGATCGAGAATTTACCCCGCACCCGCACTCAAATTTTAATGAATGTCGGGAACCCAGAAGAAGCCTTTGGTTTATCAGCAATTCCTTGCGACGGCGTAGGCTTAGCGCGGCTAGAATTCATCATTGCCAATCACATTAAAGCACACCCGCTGGCACTGATTCACTTTGATGAATTAGTGGATGAATCAGTCAAGGAAGAAATTGCCGAACTCACAGCACTTTACCAACACAAACCCGATTTCTTCACCGACAAACTCGCCCACGGAATTGCCACAATTGCCGCCGCATTTTATCCAAATCCAGTTATCGTGCGGATGAGCGATTTCAAGAGCAACGAATATGCTAATCTTTTGGGAGGGAGGCAGTTTGAACCCAAGGAAGAAAACCCGATGATCGGGTGGCGCGGCGCCTCTCGCTATTACGACCCAAATTACCGCGAAGCTTACGCTTTGGAATGCAAAGCATTAAAGCGAGTTCGCGACGAAATGGGCTTGACAAATGTGATTCCCATGATTCCATTTTGTCGCACCCCGGATGAAGGGCGAAAAGTGTTAGCCGAGATGGCAAAACACGGTTTAGTTAAGGGCGAGAACGGCCTGCAAGTGTATGTGATGTGCGAATTGCCGAGCAATGTCATATTTGCTGATGAATTCGCCCAAGTTTTTGACGGATTCTCGATCGGCTCTAACGATTTAACTCAGTTAACATTAGGATTAGACCGGGATTCTGCTTTAGTCGCGCACATTTTTGACGAACGGAATGAAGCTGTCAAGCGCATGGTAGCAATTGCCATTAAAGCCGCCAAGAAGTACGATCGCAAGATTGGGATTTGCGGTCAAGCGCCCAGCGATTATCCTGAGTTTGCTCGTTTCTTAGTTGAGTTGGGAATTGATTCGATTAGTTTGAATCCCGATTCGGTTTTGAAGACTTTGTTGGATGTTGCTAAGGTGGAAGGCGCGGGTTCGTTGATGGATTTAGCGGAGGATGTTGCTAAGGTTTAACCGTTTTGGTTTTTGAGAGCAACCGGGTTTCTCAAAAAGTTTGTGGGACGGGCGGGACGCCCATCCCACAATAACAATTAAAATTGTAAGTTATTTAATTCGCCTTCCTCAGCCGCCAGCTAACGGTTAACACAGGGGCGGCCTAGTTTGAGACTTGATCGGGAACTTTTCTTATTTAAAACCGTCTTGTCGGGGAGGATTTTTTGTTGCAGATCGCCTAAATTAAAATAAATATTCTCCACATAAGCTCTGAAAAAGTGCTAACTGCTCTCCTGATTATTTTGATAGGTTTAGCTCCGTCGCTGCTGTCTTTGTGGGTGATGCGCTCTGCCCAGAGCCAAGCCCGCGACAGAATTGCCGCGGCCAGACTTGCGGTAGCGAATAGACCCATGCGAACTCAACTACCAACTGCCGAGCGCACTTACATACAAAGCCTCGGTTATTCGATAGGCGATATCACTTGCGAGTATAACGCCCGCTCTAATTACATTCGCTGCGCTGTCAATCCTTCTGGGCCCTGTCAAGATTGCCGGTACTACCAAGCCAGAACTCTTGACGCTCGCGGTGAAAAGATATAGCTTATATTGGTGCTTGTATCTACGCCTATTTGCGGATGTAATAATCAATGAGTTAAGATGTACTTACGTGTAAGGATTATTGTTGGAGCTTGTTTTGGACGACCCACGCCCCAACTCAGCAATTAAAACCTAATCGAGCATTATTGCTTGGTTACAGTTGCCATAACACGGGAATTGCGATCGGTGTTTTTCTAGTTGAGGATTTACGATCGGAAACAAAGTTGAGATTATAAATTTTGGTTGGGTGGCGAGAAATCTAGGAATAAATTGGGTTTCTAGTCTCTTAGACGTAACTCCTGCAGTTAAGAAAATTAGCCAACAAAAATGGTAAGTAGCTGAGGGGCAAATCTCCAAATCAGTTTCTTCAAACATCATGAAAAATTCTGCGCGAAACATTGTCCCGAGCATTGATCTTAAACAGAAACCAGCTCGAAGACTCTAAGTTGACAACTTGAGAAGTTGCTTGTGGGCGGCACTAATATGTTTTTGCTATCGTAGCGAAACAGTCTCAAATCTCGATTGCTATCTCCAGACTCCAAGTCATGAATTTTTAAGACGCTTCGTCGATACAGGGTATGCCAATTTCAATTGAATCTCATATGTTGCACCATTTTCAAGAATAGGCTTTCTGGCCTGTTCCACAACAAGTAAATTTTTTTATGGGCTGGGCAGGAGAACCCCCCCCATACAAGGGTTATTGAGAATGGTAAAAGATCTCAGTTGAATGACACTTCGGGCACGGCCGCCATAATTATGTGACGGCTATCACTCCCTAATTAATGACTGGTTGCTATTGTGAACAGGGCTTGCACACCAAAAGCAAAGAAACCCAGTTTTTTACCGGGAGCGAGGGCTGCAAAGAAGTCTTTTCGTCCCTCAAACCAGGTTTATACCTCTAGAAATAGTGAATTTTCTCTGCAAATAAAGTGCATTAGACGATGTACAGAAAACCTCATTAAGTAAATTTTTGAGAACTGGTGTTATTATCTACTGCGCGATGTAAGAGATAAGCGTGTAACAGATACACTCGCTAACAGAAAAGAAAAAAGTCGAACGCAAAATATCCCTCGATAGAGAGATTATGGGGATTTAAACCCCAAATCCTCAGCGCTTCTGCCGGCGATAGTGGCAATGCTATTAAATATCAATATAGCAGTGCTTTGTGCTGAGTAAAATTCGCTTTTTGCTCTCGATCCACGTCAAGCGACACCGCCTATTACTCTGCAATTAAACCTTTTCAAGAGGTGATAATGATCATCTGGAAATGGGTACATCATCTACAATTCGTGAGCCAATTTGACCATGCAAAGCATCTGCAACAAACCAATTTTTGTCACCACCAAAATATGTGACTCCACCGCAAGGATTGCGGGTTCAAAATCCCGAACAACCGCAACTTATCATCAGAAAAAAGCAATAAAAAAAGTAAAAACAGAGGAGTGTTTCCTGTCCCAGAAACTCCGTGGCGACAGGAAAATTGGGCATCCCCACAGAGAATTTTTGCGAGCAACCCAGTCTGTGGGCGCCCCGACTATAAAAAATGTACTGTTCCTCGATGCCAGAGTAGAAAACTTCGACAGCTTGGCAAGAGGAGGAACAGCCAATACAGAGGTATTTGTATTGGACTCGACGCGGGATGGAGTCGAGCAAATTACTAGAATTTTGGTTAATTACAGCGATTTAGACAGCCTTCAGATAGTTTCTCACGGTCGAGAAGCGGGGGTGCAGCTAGGGTCGATCGAACTTTGCAACGACAACTTACAAACCTACAGCCATTTGTTAGAACAGTGGGGAAAAGCCCTCAGCGAGAGAGGAGATATCTTGTTATTCGGGTGCAGCGTCGCAGCGGGAGAAAGTGGCGAGGCCTTCGTGCGGCGGCTTAGCTTAATAGTCGGTGCAGATATTGCAGCTTCCGACAACTTGACGGGGAGTACGGCACTCGGCGGTGACTGGGAATTAGAATTTGCGACCGGGGAAATAAAGGCGAGAATCGCCATTGAAAAAGAAGTGCTCGCAGCCTACCCTTACGCCCTCGGCACATTAGTTAACGAAACTTTCAAAAACTCCACAGTTAGGGGGCCTTGGATTTACGGGGGAAACGACGGCGCACTGTTCAATCCGAGCAGCGGGGTTCCAGCAGCCAATCAACTTATCCCCGGCATTACCGGAGGCACAGTATCCGGCGTACTTCCGGCTTTGGGCGGTTCGACTCCCGGCGATGGCGCTCTGCTATTAACTCCAGCAGTAAACCTTCGGGAAGCTTTCGTTATCTACAACAACCCCATTCCTTCAACCGACGGTCTCAGAGTTCAGTTTGATTTTTATTCTTACGGTTCAAGTCAGCAATTTGAGTCTCCGCAACCTTTTATTAGCCCTCAGCCGGGGGACGGGCTGGGTTTCTTTTTGATTGACGGTACTGTTAGCCCAACCAGGACTGGGGGTTATGGCGGTTCTCTGGCTTACGCTCCACGAACGGGTATTCCCGGTATTGAGGGAGGTTATTTAGGCATTGGGCTTGACGAGTTTGGCAATTTTTCAACATCTACAGAAGGGCGCTCTGGCCCGGAGCCGCCTCCGATTCCCGGCTCATCTATTGGTTCTTTCAGACCTGATTCAGTAACTGTTAGAGGAAATCAAGCAGAGGGTTATGAGTTTTTAACAAATGCGATCGTTCCCTTCGGCATCGATAACATTCCTACGAGCATTGACTTTAGTGGCCCTCAACCAGGCAGCAATTTTAACTTCAGCAATACGTTCACGAGCGATCGCAATTTAGCCAAAAGATCCGTTCAAATTACGTTGAATCCATCTAACGATCCGGTGAATCCCTCTCGCCTCACCGTTGCCTTCGATCAAAATTTCGACGACATCTACGAAACTACATTAATCGACATCCCCAACTTAGCCACCGCAAACGGCCCAGTACCGCCAATTTTCAAATTTGGTTTTGGCAGTTCCACAGGAAGCGCCAACAACATTCACGAACTTCAAAACCTGGTAGTTGAAACTATCAATCCTCCCAGTATCGCCGCAGAGGTTGCCACTATTAAGACCGGCCCGCAGTTCGTCAAATCCGAAGGCAGCATTACCTACACGATTACTACTGTAAACAGGGGGCCAGCGCCTGCTACAAATGTTCTGATTCAAGACGAAATACCTTTTGAACTGCTGGGTCCGGGCGGATCGCCACCGGATCTGATTGCCTCCAACAACGGCACTTACGTGAACCAAACGAAAGCTGTCACCTGGCCGTTAATTCCGGTTCTCAATGCCGGCGAGACTCTGACTTACACCCTGACAATTGATTTGCCGCCCGGTTTAACCAGCGGTAGTAGTTTTGCCAACGTTGCATTCAGCACTAGCTCGACTTTCGACCCCGACCTCAGCAACAACAGCGGTGTACTCGCCCCAGGGCAAATCGAGGGGCCTGGTGTAGTGTCTACCACAGTTGTCGATACAGTCGCGGATTTAGTTACTATCAAAAGTGGCCCTGTGACTACTTCGGCTGGGTCAAGCGTCGCCTACACATTGACTACCACTAACATGGGGCCAGACCCCGCTGCCAATGTGACCATCACTGACAGCATTATTCCGGGTTTAACAGGAGTCAGCGTATCGGACGGCGGCACTTACGACCCAGTTTCGGGCATGGTCACTTTCCCAGCACTGACGGCCCTGGCAAATGCGGCTACTGCGACCCGGACTATCAGTTTCACTGCCCCAGCCACCCTTACTGCCATCAGCAACACGGCGCGGAGCAGCGCGGCGACTTTCGATCCGATCGCCACTAACAACAACGGCTCGACAACCAACAAAGACGGCACTCCCACTAACTCTACGGTTACGACAAGTATTGCGCCCAACGCGGATTTGGCAACCACCAAAACCGGCTCTACGAGTGCTACTGCCGGTAGTTCGGTCACCTATACGATCGCCACAGTTAATTTAGGGCCGAGTCCTGCAGAAGCTGTAACCATCACTGACAGCATAGTTCCCGGATTAACCGGAGTCACGGCATCTAACGGCGGCGTTTACGATCCAGTAACCGGCATTGTCACCTTCGCGCCCGTGGCAATAGCCAACGCGGAGACTGTCAGCCGGACGATCGGCTTCACAGTACCGCCCACCCTAACTTCCATCAGCAACACGGCCAGAAGTACCTCCATCACTCCCGACTCCACTCCGACCAACAACAACGGTACCAACCCCAACGCCACCGTCACCACCTCGATCGACGCTGTGGCCGATGTTGTCACCCAAAAAACGGCTCCGGCCAGCATCAACGCGGGCGACACGCTACTTTATACAATTACTACTGCCAACAACGGGCCGAGTCCTGCGACCAACGTAGTCATCACCGACAGCCTGATTCCCGGCTTAACTAATGTCAGCGTGTCCGATGGCGGAACCTACAATCCTGCCACAGGGACGATCGAGTTCCCAGCGATCGCGACTTTAGCCGGCGGCACCAACCAGAGCCGCACCATCAGCTTTGTACCGCCGACTACCCTGACGAGCATCACCAATATTGTATTAAGTCGATCGGACACTTTTGACCCGGACTTAACAAACAACAACGGCTCGACAGTCGCAGTGTCCGGTGAGGCGGGGGGTCAAGTCATTACCTCGATCGAGGCTGTAGCCGATGTTGTCACCCAAAAAACAGCTCTCGCCAGCATCAAGGTGGGCGACACGCTACTTTATACAATTACTACTACCAACAATGGGCCGAGTCCTGCGACCAACGTAGTCATCACCGACAGTCTGATTCCCGGCTTAACTAATGTCCGCGTGTTCGATGGCGGAACCTACAACGCAACCACAGGGACGATCGAGTTCCCAGCGATCGCGACTTTAGCCAGCGGCAGCAGTGTCACCCGCCGCCTAATTTTTGTACCCCCGCCTACCCTGACGAGCATCACCAACATTGTATTGAGTCGATCGGACACTTTTGACCCGGACTTAACAAACAACAACGGCTCGACAGTCGCAGTGCCCGGTGAGGCGGGGGGTCAAGTCATTACCTCGATCGATCCTGTGGCCGACCTGGTTACGTCCAAGAGCGGTCTCACATCTGCTCCTGCTGGTAGTTCCGTGACTTATACTATAACTACCGCCAACAATGGGCCAAATGCTGCTGAAAACGTAGTGATTACAGACAGCATCATTCCCGGTTTAACGGGAGTCAGCGCATCCGATAACGGCACTTACGACCCCGTGACAGGGGTTGTCTCCTTCCCAACAATTCCGAGTTTAACTAGCGGCAGCAACATCACGCGCGAGGTAACAGTAGTCGTTCCAGCGACGGGCGCCATTAGCAATACTTCCCAGAGCCGATCGACCACTTTTGACCCCAAACCCAGCAATAACAACGGTTCCGAGTCCAGAGCCACTGTCACCACCGCTATTATTAGCGCGCAGCCCACACCCAACAAACTTCCATCAGCCTACAGCAGCAACGCTGCGCTAGCGCCCAACAGCTTTGTCCAAATTAGCGGACTCGGAGGCAGAGACTCAGACGGCACAGTGGTTACATTCACCATCAGTACCCTGCCACAGGCAAATCAAGGCGTCCTGTTCTTGGGCGACCCCGCAACGGGGGGAGTCGCCGTCACGGCTGGTCAAACCCTGACAGCCGAGCAAATGACACAGTTATTCTTCCAGTCAGCCGGCAATTTCACAGGAGCTAATTTTACCTACAGCAGCAAGGACAATCTCGGTGGCAGCAGTCCTGCCGCCACAGTTTCTCTGGTGTCTCTAGCGTTCAACTACCCGCCGGTACCCACAAACTTCAGCAAGACCCTGGCGCCAAACAGCACCGTCAACCTCACAGCGCTGACGGCAAAAGACCCTGACGACTCGATCGAATTCTTTACTATCAACACCCTACCGGCGACAAATCAAGGCGTCCTGTTCTTGGGCGACCCCAGCCAGGGAATCCGGGTCACGGCAGGCCAAAGACTGAGTACAACTCAAATCAACCAGTTATTCTTCCAAGCAACCAGCGAATTCGCAGCCACCAACTTTACCTACAGCGCCACAGACCGCCGCGGCGCCATCAGTCCAGCCCCGGCAACAGCCTCCCTGCTACCACTATTACCTCCCACCGACCAGCCACCCGTCGCCAACAACTCCAGCCTGGCTGTGTTGCTGGGAAGAACCGTGCAAATCCCCGGACTCGGAGGAACCGACCCAGACGGGACGGTGGTTTCCTTTACCGTAAACACCTTGCCGCCCGCCAATGAGGGGACGCTGTTTTTGGGTGATCCCAGCCAGGGAGTGCGGGTCACGGCTGGTCAAACGCTAACAACCGAGCAAATTACCCAGTTGTTCTTCCAAGCGTCCGGTAATTTCACAGGGGCAAACTTTACCTACACCGCTAAAGACAACCTCGGTGCCACCAGTGCGGCAGTCGCCACTGTCTCTCTTATTCCCCTTAAGGAATCTATACCCGTGCCGACACCGGCGCCAACACCAACACCAACAATACCGGCGCCAACTCCAACACCAACAATACCGGCGCCAACTCCAACACCAACAATACCGGCGCCAACTCCAACACCAACAACACCGGCGCCAACTCCAACACCAACAACACCGGCGCCAACTCCAACACCAACAATACCGGCGCCCACACCCACACCTGCCGCGGAACCAGCGCCAACTCCAACACCTGCAGCGGAACCAGCGCCGACGCCCATACCCACGCCGACGCCCATACCCACGCCCGCCCCGGAACCAACTCCAACTGCAACTGCAACTCCAATACCCACACCCACACCACCAACAGCAACACCAACACCGGAACCAACACCAGCGCCAGAAACAACCCCCATATTCAACCCAGTCCCCGAACCCGATACCAGTTGTGGTTGCGACCCCTTGAAAGGGCCCCCGAACATCACATTTATTCCCCCCCAGCCTTCGCAAATACTCAACTTCGACTCCAACGCCACACAACTCATCGACATCCAAAACACCAGCATCGGGACCGAGGGCAACGATTCCTTAACAGGAAACGAAACCAACCAACTGTTTCTCTCAAAAAGCGGCGACGACACAGTGTTAGGTGAAGCAGGCAGCGATATCGTTTACGGCGACCAACAGCTAGACTTCATAGCAGTAGGTAAGGGCAACGACATCGTTTACGCCGGCAAAGACAAGGATGCCGTATTTGGTGGAAAACAAGACGATCGCATTTTTGGCGATCGCAATTCCGACAGATTGTACGGCGATCGCGGTGCCGACACCATCGTCGGCGACAACGGCAACAACATCGACTTAACTGGTAACGACAGCGACCTAATTTTTGGCGGAGATTCAGGCGACGCCATTGGAGGCACTCAAGGTTCCGACACGGTTTACTCCGGCAAAGCTGCCGACATCGCCTATGGTGGCATCGACAACGACCTGATTTGGGGTGACAAAGGTCCGGACACCCTCTACGGCGACAACGGAGACGATTCTGTGTTCGGCGGCGTCAACTCCCTAGACAGCGACCCCGACGGCTTCGATTTGCTGTTGGGAGGCGATGGCAACGACGTACTTTACGGCCAGGAACAAGACGACACCCTGGTGGGCGGCAACGGCCGGGATTTGCTATTTGCAGGCAAAGCGGGCGATCGCATTTTTGGCGAAACTGACTCGGATACTCTCTACGGCAATCAAGGTTCCGACACCATACTCGGTGACTACGGCACTCAACCAGGCACCACAATTGCCACATCTGAAGGCGATTTGATTTTCGGCAATGACACCGGCGATCTCATCGGCGGTGGCAGCGGTAACGACAGCATTTTTGCCGGCAAAGGTAACGACTTAATTTACGGTGGCAAAGATAACGATTGGATTTGGGGCGAACTCGGTTCCGATACCATTGTCGGAGATGAGGGGGACGATTCGCTTTACGGCGGCTTGCAAAACCAGTTAGTGTTGGATGTTGACGGCCGCGACTTGCTGTTTGGGGGCGATGGCAATGACGAACTCAACGGCGGTGAGAGTTCCGACTCTCTCGATGGGGGTTTTGGTAACGATATTCTTCGTGGTGGAAAGGATGACGATGCAGTACAGGCAGATGCTGGTGATGACTTGATTTACGGTGATGATGGCAGCGATATTTTGTGTGGCGATGAGGGTAACGATACCATTAGTGGCGATCGCGGGCAAAATGAGCGAGGCGCTGTGGGTGGAGACGGTCAGCAAGACTGTATCAACGGGGACAGCGGCGATGACCTATTATACGGCAATGAAGGTCAAGATACTCTCAACGGTGATGATGGGAATGACACTATTTACGGAGGGAAAGATAGGGATATTCTCAATGGGGGTGTTGGGGATGACTGGCTGTTTGGTGATGGGGGAGATGATACTTTGATTGGGGGTATTGGGAGCGATCGCTTTGTGTTAAGCGCTAACAGCGGTATTGATACTGTGCTCAATTTTGCTGTAGGAAATGATAAGTTTGTCCTAGCGGGTGGCTTGAGTTTTGAGGCTTTGCAAATTAATCTGACGGCGAATGCCACACTGCTGCAAGTTGCTGCGACGGGCGAGGTTTTGGCTCAGGTTTTTGGTGCTAATAATTCTCTGACTTCTCTCGATTTTCTCACTCTTTCTCCTTAAGATAAAAGCGCATTTAATTCGCTAATTTTTTTCGAGCTTATTCCAACTCGGTTTGTTACATAAACCGGGTTGTTTATTTTCCAAAATTACCAAAATTAAGTTCGTGAATTATTTAGTTTTTCAACTTATCGAGAAGTCTAAAATTGGTTTTTAGTGAGTAATTAAGACCCTACCACAGCCAAAAAACTGAGTTTGTGATTACAAAATTTACTACCTTTGTTTGAGGGAATAGAGATGCTCTTATCTTCTGCTGATTGACTATTATTAAATAATCTTTGATAATGAGTCACGTCCTACTAAGAGTCAGAAAAACTATATTATAACTAATCAATACAAAAACGAACAATTATCAACTATTTTTGGGCAGAAAATATCGCATTATACAGCGTATTTGCGTACATGGTGTCCGATTTTTTTCCATGTGAAAATAATTTAGCGCTAACTCAGGTTTGGCTAAAGAAATGCCTGATTTCGCAGGTAAACACAGCGAACTGCTACTTTGGGAAGATGTCGATAAAAAAAAAATCGCAGTAAATAGAACTTGTTAACTATGCGAAACCGAGAAATTAGCAATTAACAATTTCTTATTAGCAATTAACAATAATATCTACCACTGAAGATGGACATTTTACAAGTCAAGGAGCTATGTAAATCATGAAAAATTTAGGGTGCAACTACTCTTCGCCAATTCACCAATCAAGTTGCGATCGCCGCGACACAGAGTGCATAAAAGCTTCTTTGATTGGGACGCCCTTAGTCGGTGATGTGGCGATCGATGTTTCCTGTTTAGCAAAAGAGAGTTGCGGCGTCAAGACTAAACATAAAAAACATTTAGTTTGCATCGACCCAAGGGTAGAGAATTATCAGCATCTTACCAGCGGAGTAAAACCAGGGACAGAGATAATTGTCCTCGATCGAACCCTGGACGGAGTAGAACAAATTACCGAGATTCTAGCTAAACGCAGCTTAATTGCCAGCCTTCAAATAGTTGCTCACGGCAATGAAGCTTCGGTGCAACTGGGGTCAACTTTATTGAAGGATGAAAACTTGCAAAAGTACGATCGGCATTTGCAAAAGTGGCGCAATGCCTTCAGGAAAAAAGCCGATATTTTATTATTAGCGTGTAAGGTTGGGGCTGGAAAATCCGGGATTGCTTTCGTGCGAAAGCTTAGAGAATTAACAGGCGCAAATATAGCTGCTTCTAACAATCTAATTGGCAGTGCAAAATTAGGAGGTAACTGGCAATTAAATGTTACAGCAGGACAAGTAAAAACCGCAATAGCCTTTGAAACAAAAACCCAGGAAACTTACAGCGCTGTCCTGATTAGTTTAGTGGACGAAAGTTTTCAAGACGCACGTCTAATCGGGCCTTGGATCTCTGGGGTTACCGGCACGTCAGACGCTCCAGCTTTAACAGCAGGAACCGGAACCGAGAGTTTTCCGGGTTTGAACATAGATCCGGTCGGCAGCGGGGCGTTGAGATTAACTTCAAGAGCTTTTGACCAATCTACTTTTGTTATCTATAACAGTCAGGTTCCAGTCAACAGCGGTCTTAACATTGTCTTCGATATATTTGTCTACAATGGCACTGCGCGTCCGAATTTACCAGGGCGGACAGGTGATGGCATAAGTTTCTTTTTAATTGACGGTACGGTGACGCCAACAGTAGCTGGAGGCTATGGAGGGTCTCTCGGCTACGCCCAAAATACAGATACAAATCAGTCCGGTTTACTGGGAGGTTATTTAGGAATTGGATTGGATGAATTCGGAAATTTCTCAACTACAACTCAAGGGCGTGTAGGCGGAATTGGGGATACTCGTAGAGCAGATTCGGTAACGCTTCGAGGTAGCGAAGTTACGCAATATAAGTTTTTAACTTCTACTTTTGTGCCGCAGGGAGTAGATAATATTCCAGATACCGTAAATCCTCTGCCTCCAAACGGGCCGATCAACGCACTTACTACCACTCGCGAAGCAGCCAGAAGAAGAGTTCAAATTATTTTGCAACCACCCAATTCTGCAACGCCAAACCGTCTCACGGTTAACTTCGATCTCAACAATAATGGTTCGTTTACAGATCAGGGCGAGACTATTATCGACATTGCCAATTTAGAGGAGATAAACGGGCCAATACCGGCAACATTCAAATTTGGTTTTGCTGGTTCAACGGGAGACGCAACAAATATTCACGACGTTCGCACTTTGTCTATCCAAACTATAGACGTGCCGCTGACTACGGCAGATGTTGCCTCAAGGAAAACAGGCCCGGCCGCAGCGGCACCGGGTAGCAGCATTACTTACACAATTACGACAGTAAATAACGGCCCGAACGACGCCGAAAACGTGGTGATTGAAGATCAATTGCCCGTTGGGGCAGTATTTGCTAGTGCCGAGGGCGACGGAACTTTCAACGCGACAACGAGACTGGTAACCTGGCCAACTATTCCAAATTTACCTGTTGGGGCTACCGCCACGCGCACCGTAACTGTTACGACCCCAACTACACTTGGCTCTATTACCAACAGTGTATTCAGCAGCAGCAGTACGATCGATCCGGTACCCGGTAACAACAGCGGCAGCAGCCCGGAGGCGCGAGTCACCACCACTATTACGAACGATAGCGCTGATGTAGTGACGGTCAAAACTGGACCCGCTACTGCAGCAGCCGGCTCGACTGTCACCTACACAATTACGGCGGCTAACAGTGGGCCGAGTGCGGCAACCAATGTGGCGATCGCCGACAGCATTGTTCCGGGTTTAACAGGAGTCAGCGTCTCCGACGGCGGAAATTACAACGAAACTACAGGTATTGTGACTTGGACGGCGATCCCATCCCTAGCCAGCGCAGCCAGTACCAACAGAACCGTCAGTTTCACAGTTCCCGCCACCGGCGGCACCGTCGCCAACACTGCTAGCAGCACCTCAACGAGCCCCGACCCCAATCCTGACAACAACAACGGCAGCAGCCCCCAAGCGCGAATCACCACCACCATCACCGATAGCGCTGATGTAGTTACGCTCAAAACCGGGCCCGCTACGGCCACCCCTGGGTCAAATGTCACCTACACCATTCTCACCGAAAACAGAGGGCCCACGACCGCTACCAACATCACCGTTACAGATAGCATCGTTCCCGGTTTAACGGGCGTTACAGCGTCCAGCGGGGGTATTTACGACCCAGCCACAGGCATTGTCAGCTTTCCGCCCATTGACAGCTTAGCTGACGGCGTGACCGTCAGCCGGACGGTCACATTCCCAGTGCCGGCGACCGGCACTGTCAGCAACACGGCAAGAAGTACCTCAAACACGAATGACCCGAATCCCGGCAACAATAACGGCAGCGATCCCGGCGCAACTGTTACCACCAGCATCGCCTCACCCCCGACTCCGACTCCGACTCCGACTCCCGCACCGACTCCGACTCCCGCCAACCAACCGCCGACAGCTAACAACGTCAACCTCGAAATCGCCCCCAGCAGCGCTGTGCCGATCGCAGGACTCGGAGGAAGCGACCCTGACGGCTCGATCGCGTCGTTCACCATCAACACCGTCCCACCAGCAAGTGAAGGGCTGATATTTTTAGGCAATCCCGAGACGGGCGGCACGATTGTCACCGCCGGTCAAATTCTGACACCTGCTGACATTAACCAATTATTTTTCCAATCGACAGCCAACTTTACCACCGCCAGTTTCACCTACAGCGCTACAGACAACCAGGGCGCTACCAGCCCCGCCAGCGCTACTGTATCGGCGCTGCCGCCATTGCCAAATCTACCGCCAGAAGCAGCCCCGGTCAACCTCGAAATCGCCCCCAGCAGCACTGTGGCGATCGCAGGACTTGGAGGAACCGACCCCGACGGCTCGATCGCATCCTTCACCATTAACACCGTCCCACCAGCAAGTGAAGGGCTGATATTTTTAGGCAATCCCGATACTGGTGGCACGATTGTCACCGCCGGTCAAATTCTGACCCCTGCTGACATTAACCAATTATTTTTCCAATCGACAGCCAACTTTACCACCGCCAATTTCACCTACAGCGCTACAGACAACCAGGGCGCTACCAGCCCCGCCAGCGCCACTTTAACTGCCATTCCCGCACCCGCACCAACACCAACACCAACACCCGCCCCCGAACCAACACCCACACCCGTCCCAGAACCAACACCCACACCAACACCCGTCCCAGAACCAACACCCACACCCGTCCCAGAACCAACACCCACACCCCCCGTCCCAACACCCACACCACCCGTCCCAGAACCAACACCCACACCACCCGTCCCAGAACCAACACCCACACCACCCGTCCCAACACCCACACCACCCGTCCCAACACCCACACCACCCATCCCAACACCCACACCAGCGCAGGAACCAACACCAACACCCGCGCCAACGCCAACGCCTATATTCGGCCCAGTGCCGGAACCGGATACCGGTTGCGGTTGCGACCCCTTGCCCCAGCCACCGAACTTCACATTTATCCCACCCCAGCCTTCTCAAATACTCAACTTCGACTCCAACGCCGCACAACTCATCGACATCGAAAACACGATGAGAGGCACTCCTGGAAACGATTCCTTAACAGGGAACGAAGCTAACGAACTGTTCATTTCCACAGGCGGCGACGACACAGTTTTAGGTGAAGCAGGCAGCGATATCGTTTACGGCGACCAACAGCGAGACTTCATAGCAGCAGGTAGAAGCAACGACATCGTTTACGGCGGGAAAGAAACCGATGTCGTATTTGGCGGGAAGGAAGACGATCGCATTTTTGGCGATCGCAATTCGGACACAGTATACGGCGATCGCGGTTCCGACACCATCGTCGGCGACAACGGCAACAACATCGACTTGACTGGTAACGACAGCGACATGATTTTCGGCGGAGATTCAGGCGACGCCATTGCTGGCAATCAAGGCCGCGACACCGTTTACTCCGGCAAAAGCGCTGACATCGCTGCAGGCGGCAAAGAAGAGGACTTAATTTGGGGGGACAAGGGCCCGGACACCATCTACGGCGACAACGGAGATGATTCTGTGTTCGGTGGCGTCCTCAACTCCCTAGACAGCGACCCCGACGGCTTCGATTTGCTGTTAGGAGGTGATGGCAACGACTTGATGAACGGTCAAGAACAAGACGATACCCTGGTGGGCGGCAACGGCCGGGATTTGCTATTTGCAGGCAAAGCGGGCGATCGCATTTTTGGCGAAACTGACTCGGATACTCTCTACGGCAATCAAGGTTCCGACACCATACTCGGTGACTACGGCACGGCAGCAGGTAGCACAATTGCAACCGAAGAAGCGGACTTAATTTTCGGCAACGACATCGGCGATATCATCGGTGGCGGTAGCGGTAACGACAGCATTTTTGCCGGCAAAGCTAATGACTTAATTTACGGTGGCAAAGATAATGACCGGATTTGGGGCGAACTCGGTTCCGATACCATTGTCGGCGATGAGGGAGACGACTCGCTTTACGGCGGCTTGCAAAACCAATTAGTGTCTGATGTTGACGGCCGCGACTTGCTGTTTGGGGGAGATGGAAATGATTTTCTCAATGGGGGTGAGAGTTCCGACTCTCTGAGTGGGGGTTTTGGTAACGATACCCTTCGTGGTGGCAAGGATGATGATGTAGTACAGGCAGATGCTGGTGATGACTCGATCTACGGCGATGATGGCAGCGATATTTTGTGCGGCGATGAGGGTAACGATACCATTAGTGGCGATCGCGGGCAAAACGAGCGAGGCGCTGTGGGTGAAGACGGCCAGCAAGACTGCATCAACGGTGGCAGCGGCGATGACCTGTTATACGGCAATGAAGGTCAAGATACTCTCAACGGTGATGATGGTAATGACACTATTTACGGAGGGAAAGATCGCGATATTCTCAATGGGGGTGTTGGGGATGACTGGCTGTTTGGTGATGGGGGCGATGATACTTTGATTGGAGGTATTGGGAGCGATCGCTTTGTGTTAAGTGCTAACCGCGGTATGGATACTCTGTTCAATTTTGCTGTAGGAACTGATAAGTTTGTCCTAGCGGGTGGCTTGAGTTTTGAGGCTTTGCAAATTAATCTGACGGCGAATGCCACACTGCTGCAAGTTGCTGCGACGGGCGAGGTTTTGGCTCAGGTTTTTGGCGCTGATAATTCTCTGACTTCTCTCGATTTTCTCACTCTTTCTCCTTAAGACCACAGCGTAATAAACAGCGTGTAAGGTTCCATTCACACAGCACCTTACCGCTGTTTATTCAAAAAATCTAATCCTAAAAAAATAGCTGCGATGCTTCCTGCAACACAAATTTGTCGGTTTTTTATTTTTACCAAAACTTCGGTAAGGGGAACTAAAACTACTTCAATATCTTCGGTAATATCTAATTGAATTTTGCTGGCAAGCTTGACATTTTTAGCAAGGTATAGGTAGATAGAATTGGTGTCTTTTACGGGGTTATCATATAAGGTTGCTAGTTCCAAAATCTCTTCAGCAACATATCCCGTTTCTTCGGCAAGTTCTCTGGCGGCTGCCGATTTACCGCTCTCTTCAGCAGGGTTGAAAGATCCAGCAGGCAGTTCCAGCAAAATTTCGCCTACTCCGTGCCTGTATTGGCGCACTAATACAAGTTCTTGCTGCTGTGTCGTGGCAAATATTAGGGCGATATTGGGTCGGACATTAACAAAAAAGTCGTCTATAATTTGTCCGTTTGGCAATTCTATTTCATCTTGTCTAACCTGACACCACTTGTTTTTAAGAACGAAGCGCGATCGCAATAATTTCCATTTAGTTAAATTTTTCATATCGCCATAATGCTAAACTTTCAGCGTCCTCCGAAGGCACAATTTTCCCATCCATAATCTATTTCAGATCAAAAATTTCACTTAGCCACCATGCCATACAAAAAATTACTCGCCCGATTTGGGGAAGACTTACAAAAATTGATTGTTAATTCTCTAGCACCCGGATTGTTTGCGATCGAGTCACTGAGTCTGAGTCTAGCAGTCGTTGCCGCAGTTGCGACAGTGCCGGCAGCACTAGAACCAGCAAATGCTTCTACAGTCACAAGTTGGAAATTCGATCCGGCGACGAATCAGTTAGAAATTACTCTTCCAGAGGGAAAAACCCCCACATATTCTCTACTCAACCCGTCTCAGATTGCTGTGGATTTACCCAATACTGAGATCGGAGTAGATGCAACTCAGCTATACCCACAAGGCAGAGTGCGTTCTGTGGGGGTAAGTCAACTTCAACCGGGAACGGCGAGAATTCTGGTCAATTTGGCTCCTGGAGTCGGTTTCAGCGCAGGGAAAGTTCAGTTCCAAAGAATTGGGGTAGAAAATCGCTGGGTGTTGCGTCCTTCGATCAAACCGACTCGGAGCGTGGAAACTTCCGAAACTCAACCCCAGCCTGCAATACAAGTACCGCAAAACCAGCCGCCGACAGATTCCAACTCAACTGCTGCCACAGAGGTCGATCGACCTGAGCCTCCTACTTCCCCAAATCCCGGTTCAAATTTTTCGCAGCGGTCTACTTCAAATGACCAAATCCGGCCGATAACAGTGCCTTTAGTTAATGTTCGCCTTGACGAACGCCGTGGGGTACAAGCTGCTGCTGTACCCCGCCTAGCCCCTCAAATAACGGCTGTTGCTGCACCCCAACAGCGCACGCTTACTTTTGGTGAACCACTTCCTCGCGACCGATCAAATGCTCCTTTGCAGGCTGCGACTGGGGCGAATGTTTTGTTGCCGGCGGGAACCGAACTCAGTTTGCTCTACCCCGGTGATCGGGCTTTGCGCCTTGCCCGTGCGAAGCCCAGCCGAGAGGAAGTGCTGCTGCTGCAAGGGGGAATTCTCGACCGTCTTGGCAATACGATCGTACCTGCTAATACGCCGGTCATCGGTCGATTTGAAACGACTAACCTCGGCAGTCGATTTGTAGTGGAAGCTATTAGTCTCAACGGCCGCAATATCCCTCTGGTGGCTCGCTCGGAACCCGTGGAAGGTCGGCGGGCTCAGCCTTCCGATCGCAGTTTGTTGCGAAATACTGGTATTGGTGGCTTAGCTTTGTTCTTGCTGAGCGGCTTTTCCGGTATCGGTTTGTTGGCGGGAGCAGCAGGTGGTGTTGCTACCACTTACGTCGCGGCTCCTCAACCTGCTACGATTCAACCCGGCCAAATTTTGCAAGTTCAGTTAACCGAAGATTTCCCCCAGTTCGGTTTTTGAAGGAAGAAGGAAGAAGGAAGAAGGAAGACTTTCTTCTTCCCTCGAACCTCTTCGTTCAAAATTTACTTAGAGCAGTTTTCCATTCTCTGAAATAAAGTAGGGACTTAGGCTAAGCCTAAGTCCCTACCCCATATCTCTACTTCACTCAAATCAAAATCGCTATATCGGCGGTTTAGAAATTTTGACCTTCAGTGGTTGGAGCTATCGAACCCGGTTGGTTGAGGAACAGGTTTTTAGCGCCGTCGTTTTGGTAGATACAGTTAATTTCGGGTTGAGCTTCCAAGGGGCCGGTGAACCCAAAAGTGTTCATGCGATTTTTGCAATCGCGCACTTGGTCTTGGCTGATGAGTTTTCTTTGTTCCAAAATTGCCCAGTTATTGGTTCGCAGGACGCATCCGGGGCGCATACTCGGCTGCGAGATGTAGACATTGAAAGGGTTGAGGGTGACGTAGAGGCGCATATCTGTCACCATCGCGCTTGCTCCAAACTGCACGCAAAGTTCTGGGTTCGGGGCACTGCGATCGATAAATTCACGGGAGGCTACGTTCTCTGGGCTAATTGTAGCTGTGGAGCTAAAGGCAATGCCAATCCCAATTCCCAGAATAAAGACGGCTGTTAAGATACCTAGGGTGGCGGAATTGAGGAAAGAGGGTTTGCCGGACTGAGGTTGACGCCGCGACTGTCCGCCCATGGAGCCGGGGTAGTCGGAGTCTTCATCTCCTCGGGATGGGTCGCCACTGAATCTGTCGTTGTAGGATTTAGGTTTGCGTTTCATATAAGGTTCCCTCAGTTCTGGAGACTCAACAGGTAGTAGTTTGTTATTTTTAACCGATCTCGCCTTTCTAATATTATGGCGCTAGGAAGGTGGTTGCGGAGGGCCCAGGACACCCCCTGTGGGTTTGGTGTTGGGTTCACAGCTCGCGATCGACCAAGGGGCTGCCTTGTCTGAATTTTCAGATTTCAATAAAATAGCTGAAAGTGACATACTCTTGCACAGCGGAGGAATCCGGCTCAAGACTGTTAACAAATTTTAACATTTTACAAGTCAGGAGGTATAGATTAGTGTCTGTCGAAATTATTCAAAAGCCTTCCACAGTCCGTAAGCTTGCACCGCGCTACCGCGTTCTGCTGCACAATGATGATTTCAATCCTATGGAGTACGTGGTGCAGACTTTGATGGCGACGGTACCGAGTCTGACTCAGCCACAGGCGGTAAATGTGATGATGGAAGCCCATACTAACGGGATGGGATTGGTGATTGTTTGCGCTCTCGAACACGCTGAGTTTTACGCTGAAACGCTCAATAATCACGGATTGAGCAGCAGCATCGAACCTGACGATTAGAACCTGACGGTACTGCAACGGATTCGCCCAGCCGATTTCAGACTCATACCGTCAACCCTCATACCAAAAAGCCAAGGGTTAGGCCCTTGGCTTTTTGGTATATTTAATGCGGTAGATATGGAAACTTGAAGAGCATAGGTTTTTCGGAACGGCCGGAAGTGGTTCGGAGCTAAGTGAGCTCTCGCGCCAATTTCAACTCTCCAATCTCAAATCTTTATCCGAGGAAATTAATAACGTCCTCCTCCGCCTCCTCCTGCGCGACCAAATTTGCCAGGGCCGCCGCCCCGGTTGCCGCCGCCCCGGCCACCTTCATCTTCGCGGGGCTTAGCTTTGTTAACTTTGAGATCGCGACCCATCCACTCTGCTCCGTCGAGAGCACTAATGGCTGCATCTTCTTCTGCATCTGTGGACATTTCTACAAAACCAAAGCCGCGGGGGCGACTGGTTTCTCTGTCGGTAGGTAGATGTACTCGCTTAACGGTTCCGTATTCGGCGAAGACGGTGGTGATGTCTTCTTGGGTAACTTGGTAGGATAAGTTACCGACGTATATCGACATGAGGAATAACTCCAAAATTTAGACAGTGCGAAGATTTCAGTTTCGGAGAGTCCCCTGCCGATACAGAAGGGCAAGTTTTTAGACAATTCTGTAGCAATGAACAAAGCCTGCAACTGAATCTGATTCACACTAGGTACTTTAACATAGAATAACGTCTTTTGAGTAGTTTTCAGGAGTTAATTAAGTCGTTCTGATTATAATGTAAAACTTTTAGGGTATTGAGAAACCTGGTTGATCGGTGTGATGTTTTGCCTGCTGTGGAAGCAGAGAAAGTTATGTCGCGCCCTCTCACCGCAGGAAAGATACATCCACCTTGCCAAAGTTGGTAGTCAAAGCTAGGTTTACGTTTTCCAGGGCTTTGACTAACCACACCACGCCTTCTCGGGTACTGCATTCGTAGTGACCGAACAAAATTGCCAGTCGCTTCTCTAGGTAGGGCTTGACTTTGCCACAAATTAGTACGATTTTCAGCAGCAAACCTGTGGTTTGGGTGGGTCCGAGGTTTGAGATTAGGTCGATGAAGACAAAGTGGTTGGGCCGCACAGGACTCTCCACTACTAAAAAGTTCAATAACTGGCTGCAAGTTCTGATCATTAAAAATTCGTTAAACTTCTGATCGTCGCTGTGGGGCAGGGTGTTTTGTAGTTGCTTATACAATTTTTCGTTAAAGAGACGTTTGCCGTAGCGCTCATCGGTGACAGAAGAAATCAGGTATTCGTACAAGTCGTCTTTAAAGGAGCGGTAGGACTGATGTGTGCTGGCGTTCGCCGTGAAACGGCCCGCTAGCTGTCTGTAGGTATCGGCTCCTTCTACTTTTCCGACAAATTGCTTGAGGGCAAAGAATAGTTCTGAGTCGGTCAACAGTGTGGGATTTTTTATAACTTGTATATTTCTGCCGAAGGAAAGGGAGGTTTCCCGACGAGCTATTTGGGCTTTTCTCACTTGGTGAGCGACGTATTGTGAGAGATTTATCTCAAATTGCTGCTGCTTTTGAGCTTGGATTTTTTTAATGATTTTTTGCTGTTCGTAAGTGCTGTCGTCGCTGAGGAGGCAGTGTTTGTAGAGGTAGGGGTAACGGGGAATTAAGGTTCCGAGGGCAAGGGTCGCAGGGGTTTTGCTGTTGCTGCTATCTTCATTGCTGTGAGTTATGACTTTGGCTAAGCGTTGGAGGGTGAGGTACTGTTCGCTTTCGGTAAATTGATTTACTAATTGGGGGATAGAGCCTCGCCCCCGCGATCGATTGTATCCAAATAATATTTTGGGCGCTTCTTCAAACACAGCGATCAATTCAGGGATGGCTGCTTGCTTGCTGGGGTATGTTTGCCAACGGTTGATCAGGATGTGACAGCAGCGGTTGAGGATGTATTTGAATTCTTGTTCGGCGTGTTTTGAGGCTGCTATTTTTTCAAGTGCGTCGGCGATCGAGCGATCGGGATATCCGGTACCTTGGATAAACAAAGTGCGAAAGCGGCCGATCAGTTCAGCCGGCTGCTCTCGTTGTACCAACTCCAGCCAGTGCTTGTAAAGTAGCTGTTCTTCTTCGTGGCTTTGTCTGTTGTAGTCGTTCACTGTGGATTAACCCTCCGAGGCTGAGGCAGGAGCTTTCAGCCCTATTATCTTGATGAATTGGCCAATGAATCGCAACAATTGAGTCAACCGAGCTTCTCGCCGGATGAGGCTTATGGGTAGAAGCTGTCAGCAGCTTAAGCCGATCGATATTTTTTGCTTAGTTAAACTATTTATCAACACCAGCATGACATGAATTGTTTGTAATTAGCAAGGCCTTAAATCACCATGTACTTTGTAAAGTATTGGTAAAGATTGTGGGTAGGTACGGGATAATTTCTTGGTGGGCGGACGATTTCGTATTAGGATGTTCAAGGTCAATCCCGATCCGCAGCCCGCTGTTAGTTAAATTTGAGGTTGGGCGAGGTAGAATTAGCTGTGAAAATAATTATTTGAAATGTGAGTGCTGGTTATGGTTTGTCGCGTAAGTATCGCCCAACTTGCTGAAATTTTAGCTGTACCTTTGCCTGCTGTGTCTGAGGGCGTTTTGACAAATTTAGGGACAGGTATTGCCACAGATACGCGCACTCTTGAGGGGGGTGAAGTATTTTTGGCACTGCGGGGAGACACTTTTGATGGCCATCAATTTGTGTCAAAAGCTCAGGAGTTGGGGGCGATAGCAGCAATTGTCGATCGAGATTGGCAAGAGGAATTGCCTAATTTTCCGCTATTGCGTGTGGACGATACTTTAAAAGCTTACCAATCGATCGCCCGTTGGTGGCGTGACCAATTCAGTATACCTATAGTTGCTGTTACTGGCTCTGTCGGTAAAACTACTGTTAAAGAGTTAATTGCGGCGGTTTTGTCAACGAGTGGAAATGTTCTTAAAACTCAATATAACTACAACAATGAAATTGGTGTACCGAAAACTCTGTTGGAGCTTTCATCGGCACACAATTATGCTGTAATTGAAATGGGTATGCGCGGGAGTGGCGAAATTGCGCTGCTATCGCAAATTGCGCGTCCTACTGTGGCGGTAATTACTAATGTAGGAACCGCACATATCGGGCGATTGGGTTCGGAAGAGGCGATCGCCCAAGCAAAGTGCGAACTGTTAGCCGAAATGCCTGGTGATAGCATTGCTATTCTCAATCACGATTGTGACAGATTAATCGCAACTGCGACTGAAGTTTGGCAGGGAAAAACTTTAAGTTACGGTTTAGAAGGCGGGGATTTGTGCGGAGAATTGCTCAACAATGATACAATACTTATAGATGGTATAGAATTGCCGCTGCCGCTGCCTGGACGCCACAATGCTGTAAATTATTTGGCGGCTTTGGCGGTAGGAAAAGTGTTAGGTATTGATTGGGAAGTTTTAAAGCAAGGTTTGTCTGTGCAGTTACCGGATGGACGGGCACGCCGTTACGATTTGCCGCAGGATATTGTGATTTTGGATGAGACTTACAATGCTGGTTTGGAGTCGATGTTGGCGGCCCTGAGACTGTTAGCAGATACTCCGGGAAAACGCCGGATTGCGGTGTTAGGAACGATGAAGGAATTGGGCGACAGGGCGATCGAATTTCACCGACAAGTGGGAAGGGCGGCGCGAGATTTGCATCTGGATGCTTTGTTTGTTTTTGCTGATTTTGAGGAAGCGGCGGCGATGGCTGCAGGTGCGGCGGGTTTGCCTTTTGTGGAGGTAGAAGATATTGCGAGGGAGAATTCCCGCGAAGATTTAGCAAGGCATTTAATGGAGTTTGTCACACCGGGCGATCGCATTTTATTTAAGGCCTCTCATTCGGTGGAGTTAAATCGAGTTGTGGAGAAGTTTCGCACTGATTTGGCTGGCGAATAATATCATGTCCGCGTCAATAATTATAATTAAGTTTGTAGTGAGGGCTAAAGTCTTCATAAAACTCGCTCGGAGTGAAGTCCTCGCTACAAACTCATGTTTTACACGATATGATATCATCACCAAAGTGCGTGAAGCGGAGCTATCTTCCCGTAGGGTAGGGTAGGGAATCGCCCTGCTTCACTCCCCTGACGGAATTTGACTCCTTACCCACTCCCGGAACAAGCGAATTAAAGCATTTTCTTTTGTAGTCCTCCTCAATTCCAAAAAGCGCAGCATCTCAACTTGCGACAAAAAAGGAAAAGTCGGAGACACATCTCTTTCTGTATATTCCTGTGATTCCCACTGATAAATTATTAAACGATTTCCGTCGTAGCGCCAAACTTCCGGCACGCCTAAACTTGCATATAAAGAAAGTCGATCGATCGAACTGCTAGTCACGTCAATTGCCACAACTAAATCCGGTGGCGGATCTTGATTGAGATCGATTTGTTCTTTGTCCCAAACCACATCCTCATTTTGGATATAGTAGCACTGATCCGGTTCCAAACCGCGAGCCAAATCTTCGCGCCTGCAAGTTAGTGAACCCAAACTGCAAATTTCGATGTTTAATTCTTCACTCACACTTTCCACAAAACGGCCTAAAATTTTCTTACTACCTTCATGGGGTGCTGATGGAGTCATAATTTCTAAATTTCCGCGATCGTAAGTCAGGCGAATTCCTCCCTGTTGGGCTAACTCATTCACCAGGGATTCGTAAGTTTCCCAGCTAATGTTTTTCAGCAGAATTCCACTACTTTGACTCTGGATCGGGGTGGCTGTCATGGCTACCTACCTGGGTTGTAGATTATTGCTCGTATTTTAACAAAAATTATTTTTATTGACACGCGATCGCCCTTTTAGAGCGACTTTTGAAGAGAGAATTTATTTCGGAGAGTAAAAACTATTTTTTAGGAGTGCCAGCAGGACGTTCGGTTGGTTGTATAGCAACCGCCTTGGCGATTATGGCATAAACTGGAAGTAGTACCTCATCAGGCAGCGTGCGATCGCAAAACCCATGTCAACACCCTATAGTTATGACATCCGTCTTGGCGGTTGCTATAAATTTAACCATTCTCAGCGATCGCGCCAGTCATGATTGTAAGTATTGTAAATATAACTCCGCAAGATTGGCAATTTTCGAGCATTCATCGGTTTATTGCTTAGGGAATTTATCCGCCAAATTGCGGAATGGATGGAAGTCCAGAAATGCCCCAAAGAATTTGGGATGAATAAATTTTGTAGGATAGGCGGTGCATTACATTTCATTAACGCACCCTACAAAATCGGCGATCGCACTATTAGCCGTTTGGCTGGCTTGCTTTATAGTTGTTCATCGCTTTTTGACTGAGTTCTTCTAGACCTACATCAGACCAAATATCTTTTTGCCAAAGACTATAATCAAACGGTTCTCGTTAGATGAGACTGATAAACTTCTGAGCTTGAACTTCTCCTAATGCGCTAACTAATGCCTCTAGTCCCTTTAGCTTGATTTCATTGTCAGTTATCATATCCATCAATTAACCTTATCATATCTACTGGATTTATGACTCGGATTTCGGTCAAATCAGATAGTTTCTGGCCTTTTGTAAAATCCTTACCCAAAGTAACGAGATTGCAAGGGTTTTATTACCCCTTAAAATGGCTAACGTGCCAAATTGGGATGCTCCAGTTTAATTAAACAAGCACCTCCTTCAACGTGCTTTATCTTGTTTTCATTTCCATAACGCAAATTCAAAAACAATAACACATCATCAGGATAAGCAGAAGGCATTGTTAGCTTCATATAACCACTCACGGTGAAATTGCCTGAAGACTTTAATTGAATAGTTGCTCCATTTTCGATTTTGGGGAAAGAAACACCTTTATAGATAGGCTTTTTCGGGTCGCTTGTAAAGTCAGCAATCTCAAGCTTAATTGTTGTCAATATATTTTGATTGTTGTAAATAGCTTGAGCCGTTAACTCAAGGTAGCCATCATTTGATTTCCAAGTATAGGATACGGGTGTTTCCCCTAGTATTTGCTCGGCTTTAGGTTTTTCAAGATCATGCTCAACTGGAGATTGCTTTGGTGTCGCACTCACTGAAAAATTTAATTTATAATATCGTTTATGGGATGGCTCTTGTTCTTTATAAGTCATTGTAAAGTTTCTGTTTGCTTAAGTTTTTGGGTACTTATAGTGATCGGGAAATCCGAAAAGAAATCCTACGCACCATTAGGATTTCTTTGGCGGGATTGTAACCCATTATCTACAAGTTTGTCATGCTAATTTCTAATCAGTTTCAATCAGAGACTATTAAACAACATTGTCTAGTTCAAACCTGAATTGCGTGGCCCTTTTACCACCACCACCACCAGTCATAATTATGTCAGCACTGTTAATACCTAGCAAATCAAACTCTGTATTGATATCAGAGAGCACGGCGGTATTGATTTCTTCTCCTTGTTGAACATCAGATACTACCCCGATAAAAATCTTCGGGAGAAATTGAAAAACAGCTTTTAGACCAGGCGAAACAATCGGATGTTTGGCGAGTAATTTACCGCCTTTAAAGACATTGGCTGAGATAGAACCCAGTGACAGCTTATTCATGACTTCAACTTCCAATAAACTGGCTGTTGATTCAGAAGTAAGACCAAGAATATGACCAGATTTCCCCATTTCTACTGCAAACCTATTTCCATTGGTTGCTAACATTTTACGCGTGTAATTACCATCACTATCTGAAGAACACACCTCAAATTTTAACGGAAATACGAAGGGATGGTTACACCCCAGACCACAATTAGTTATTACCTTCCAAGCAATAGCTAGCTCACCAAAATTTGTGGCTTCATTTTTTTGAAATATTAATACTTGACTATTAGCGACATCATTTGAGTAATTGATGAGATTAAGTTGGATATCCATGATGATTAATCAGCTCCTGTTTTGGTTTTGGTTTTAGTCTATTAGATGAACCCTATTTAGGCTCACACATTATGTGCAAAGTTCCAAGTTTGTAGCCATCATTGTCCATTAGTGTGCCATCAAAACAGAAGTCGTATTTCTCATTAAGATTAGGACGAGAGGAGGTATATACTCCACGGATTGTGTAGGATACTTGGCACTTGGGCTTAAACTCGAACTGCATGGCGGTTCCGGTTTTTTTTTCGGTGACACTGTAGCCACGTGATAGTCCATAGGCAATCAGAGAAGCTAGGGCTAAAAGATCGGGAATATCCACAGCAGCTTTGATAACAGCAAGCGTGACTTCATGCTCCCCATTCTCGATGGCTTGTGGATTTAAAACCTTTTCCCATTCAGATACTTGTGACTCCGTTACATCCACTGTGAATGAAGTCTTAGCTTGGATTTGTGGGAAGACTAAAGCACCACCATTATCGTCAGTCCATGGGGTAGAATTAAGGGATGCTCCTGGCTCCTTTCCCTTCTGTAGATTATCTAGAATTTCATAGCCCTTCGTGTTATCAGGACTGCCTCCAGCCGGGGGTGGGGGTGACTTAAAATCACTTGTCGCTCCACTATGCACGCATTTCATACCACCAAAGCTGTATACGTGATTATTCAATGTGGCAGTTATGTTATAAAACTTATCCACCTCTGGAAATGATAGGTGGTCAAAAGGGCCACAAGAAAATACACTACTATCACTATAAGTACCTGTACTCGGTGGCGTTAGACCTCCACTCCCATTTATGCGATTGACAGAAACGTTGGTATACAGACCATGGGTAGGATTGTTAGGGAATGGCATAACACACTAGCTCCGTATTGTAATCAAAAATTTAACTGGAGCATCTAAATTTTTGGATGCCTATCTCTAAAGACGATTCCTAAAGTCAATTTCTGAATTTTTCGAGTTAGAGTTTCTTTCTTAACTCGATTTTGTTCAGCAACTTCTGAATCGCTTATGACTCAATAATGCAAATTTTCCGCCCTCAACACCACCAAAGTTTGCAATTTTAAGAAGAAAGATAAGGATTTAGCACCACCAAACCCCGCAAGCCATTACCCCATCTCGGTTTCAAATGCAGCAAGAAATTTTCATTCAGGGGTATCGATCTTAAGCAGGGAACTTTACACACTTCGTAACAAATTCCTCTGAACTTTTATTAATAAGGTTCCCAGGTCGATCGCCCTCCCCAAAAGCCATGCAAATTTGATTAAGTTATGTGTAAAAGCACGGATCTTTACTGAAGAGTCCCGTTAACCTATGTACCCACTATGGCTAACAGGCTTGCGTATATTTCTTTATGCTCCAACCTCAACGGCGATCCAGAAAGACCGCAATCTTTACTCCGCAAGGATTTCAGAAACTCCAAACAGCAATATCTCAGACAGGGAATTGGAACCCTTACACCAAATCCTGCCCCTTAGAAGCTTTAAGCGAACAGACTGGGCTATCGACCCATACCCTCAGCAAAGTCCACGCTAGGAAAGCGGGTGTTGATTTACGAACCCTCGTGCGTTACTTCAGCGCTTATGACCTCACCTTAGAACCCAGCGATTATCTGTCCTTTATCCGGCACGGGGAAACGACTGAGCCAGTTCTAGCTGCACCGTCTCATCGAGCGCAGGTTACAAAATCGCCTCCCCCGAACAATGGCGTGAGTTGGGGTCTGGCACCGGATGTTTCAGTGTTCCACGGTCGCACCGCAGAATTAGCCACTTTGCAGCAATGGGTTCTAGAAGATCGCTGTCGTTTGATCGCTCTCTTAGGTATGGGTGGTATCGGTAAAACCTGGCTGGCGACTAAGCTGGCAGAACAGGTGCAGCATGAATTCAAATCCATCCTTTGGCGCAGTTTCCGACCGATCGCGCGATCGCACTCCCCCATGCCCTTGAGCGATTTCCTAGACGACCTGATTCGCCACCTCGCCCCCCAGTCCAACCCCACAATTCCAGAACCCATGGGCGCTAAAATCCAGCAATTGATGGATATCTTGAGACAAATACCCTGTTTTTTGGTTCTGGATAACGTTGAATCCATTCTGCCAGCGCATATGCCAAAAACCCCTTCCAGGAAAGGTTCTACAGAACAACACCCTGCTGACGATGAGGCGTATCGCGAGCTTTTACACCAACTGGGACAAGGGCGACATCAAAGCTGTGTGGTGCTAACCAGCCGAGTAGAACCAAAACTGCTCCTGTCGATGTCAGGGGAGAATTTAGCAATCCGTTCCTTACCCATCCCAAGATTGCAGCTTACAGAAATCCAAGGAATGTTTAGCGCTAGAGGCTCATTCCAGGGAACGCCTGCCGAATGGAATCGCTTAGTTGACTACTACGGTGGCAATCCCCTCATTCTCCGCATCGTTGCCGCAACCATTCAGCGTTTATTTGCTGGGAGCATCACAGAATTCTTAAGACAAAACACGATGATTTTTGATGAGATTCGTGAGGTGTTAGATCGACAGTTTGAGCGTTTGTCAGCTCTAGAAAAAGACGTGATGAGACTTCTGGCGCTCCAGGATACCTCCGTCTCATTTCCCGACCTGCGATCGAAAATTTTACCTTCAATCTCAACAATAGTCCTGTTAGAAGCTCTGAAATCTCTGAAAGTGCTATCCCTCATCCAAAGGACGGCTGCTGATTCTGGCTTGCAACCGCTGCTGAGGGATTATGCAAAAGAAAGTTTTGTGTCCTAGGTGCGGATGTTCTCCGACGGGGGACGCTAAACAGGAGACTCTGCCTCCTGTTTGCCTGTGCGATCGAGGCTCTTCCTCTTAAAATGGGTTCCCAGGCACCGCCTAGGAACCCATTGAATTAACTACTTCGCAGCTTGACGCTCTTTTGCCGCCTTAATCACTTCTTCAGCGATGTTGCTCGGACAAGGAGCATAGTGCGAGAAGGACATTGAGAACTGGCCGCGGCCAGAGGTCATAGTACGCAAATCGCTAATGTAACCAAACATTTCGCTCAACGGCACATCTGCCTTGATCCGCGCTCCTGTCTGGCTTGTTTCTTGAGATTTCATCATCCCCCGGCGGCGGTTGAGGTCGCCGATCACGTCGCCCATGTAATCATCTGGAGTGAATACATCGACATTCATAATCGGTTCGAGCAACTGAGGCCCGGCTTTAGGCAGAGACTGCCGATAGGCCGCTTTGGCAGCAATTTCAAAGGCCATTGCTGACGAGTCAACGGGGTGGAAACCGCCTTCTAGAAGCGTGAATTTCAAGTCCAAGCAAGGGAATCCGGCCAAGACGCCTTTGTCGATGCAGCTTTCAAAGCCTTTTTCGACCGCTGGCCAATATTCTCTCGGTACGCTACCACCGGTCACTTTTGACTCAAACTGGAAGCCGCTTCCCACTTCACCAGGCTCGATCACATAGCCAATTTTCGCAAATTGACCGGAACCACCTGATTGCTTTTTGTGGGTGTATTCGTCTTCGAGGCGCTTGGTAATCGACTCGCGGTAGGCTACCTGTGGTTCGCCGACTTCTACTTCGATGCCGTGGGTGCGCTTGAGAATGTCTACTTTGATGTCGAGGTGTAACTCGCCCATCCCCTTGAGAATCGTTTCGCCACTTTCTTGATCGGTCACCATGTGGAAGGATGGGTCTTCTTGCACCATCTTGGTGAGGGCTGCTCCCATTTTTTCTTCGCCGCCTTTTTGTTTCGGTTTGACCGAAATCGAAATAACGGGATCTGGGAATACCATCGGCTCTAGGGTGGCGGGATTTTTGGGGTCGCAGATGGTGTGTCCGGTGCGGACGTTTTTCATACCGACGATCGCCACAATGTCCCCTGCTTGCGCGGATTCAATTTCTTCGCGAGAGTTGGCGTGCATTTCCACCAAACGGCTGATCCGCTCGGTTTTGCCTGTAGCGGTGTTGAGTACGGTGTCGCCCTTGGACAACTTACCGGAGTACAGGCGCGTGAAGGTTAAAGCACCGTAGCGATCGTCCATGATCTTAAACGCGAGTGCCCGCAATGGCCTATTGGGATCGACGATCGCAAACTCGCCGGTTTCCTCGCCATCGAGATCGACTTCTGGCTGTGGTGTGACTTCCATCGGGTTCGGCAGGTAGTCAACTACGGCATCGAGAACCAACTGCACGCCTTTGTTTTTAAACGATGAGCCGCAGTAGGTGGGGAAAAATGCCCGATCGCGAGTACCTTTGCGAATGCAGCGCTTGAGGTCGTCGAGGCTCGGCTCGTTGCCTTCGAGATACTGTTCCATCACAGTGTCGTCTTGCTCGACGGCCAGTTCGATCAACTTTTCGCGCCAAGTTTCGACATCATCGACCATATCGGCGGGGACATCTTTAATTGTATAGTTCATCGGATCGCCGGAGTCATCCCAGATCCAGGCTTTGCGGGTCAGCAAATCGACTACGCCGCAAAACTTTTCTTCTATGCCGATCGGCAATACCATTACCATCGGTTTAGCGCCAAGGATTTTATCGACTTGCTGGACAACGCGGTAAAAATCTGCACCGGTGCGATCGAGTTTGTTGATGTAGATAACGCGAGCGACTTTGGAATCGTTAGCGTAGCGCCAGTTGGTTTCCGATTGCGGTTCAACTCCACCCGAACCGCAGAACACACCGATGCCACCATCGAGAACCTTCAAAGAACGGTAAACTTCGATCGTAAAATCGACGTGTCCCGGGGTATCGATGATGTTGAGCTGATGCTCGTTCCAGAAGCAGGTGGTAGCAGCGGACTGAATCGTAATACCGCGCTCTTGCTCCTGTTCCATGAAGTCAGTCGTCGCCGCGCCTTCGTGTACTTCACCAATTTTGTGGATTTTACCTGTCAGTTTCAGGATTCTTTCAGTTGTGGTGGTCTTGCCAGCATCTACGTGGGCGAAGATGCCAATATTTCGATAACGAGTGAGATCTTTCATAATTACTGTTGAGATTAAATGCGACGAACCGTCGGCGACCACCTGCAAGCGTAACCAGCGAGGAATCAATGTTGCCTTAGGCGCCAGTACAGGCTAGATTTCCTTTCCCCTGTTTCTGGCAGAACTATCTTAATTTTGACACTTCCCCGTCATTCCTGCGAAGGATTTTTGGTTTAATCAGTACGGGAATCCTTACAATTCATAAAAATACCCTAGACCAAGGGAAAAATCCTCTGTGAAAGTTAGGTTGGGTTCAGAAAGTAGGTTGGGTTGAGGCACTCGTACCCAACCTACTTTCTGTTTTTGACGCTTCGCTCAACTTGATATTTTGCACCATTCTCAGCAAAACGGTATAAAGCGGGTTTTCCTGACAAAAAACCTAAGATTTTAGGTGACTTTGTGGCAAGAAACCCGGTTTCTGACATTAAATCTGACATTAAATAGGTAGGTGCAAATAAACCGCCCTATGGGGAGGATGGTGGGTGAGTGCAGCAATAAACTGGCGGCTTTGATATATATTTGCTTAACCCGCCACTACAAAATATTATTAAAAATCCCGTTGCTGCGTTCAAAACTATCTAAGTCAAAATCGAGCCGCTCATCATCCGCTGATATCTCCGCTCCAATTCATCCCGCACCACCGGCCACTGATTCAAACTTTCATCATTCTCAATTACCATTTGAGCCGCCGCCCTCGCCAACTCCAAAACCTCCTGATCCTCCACCAAACTCGCCAAAGCAAAATCCGGCAAACCAGACTGCCGAGTTCCCAAAACCTGACCGGGCCCGCGCAATCTCATGTCCATTTCCGCAATAAAAAAGCCATCTTGAGATTGTTCTAAAACCTTCATTCTCTGCATGGCTTCCGCTGTTTTGGAACCGGGCATTAACAAACAATAAGAACGGTTGCTGCCCCGACCGACTCGACCCCGCAACTGGTGCAGTTGCGAAAGTCCAAAACGCTCAGAATTTTCAATCAGCATTACCGTGGCATTCGGCACGTCTACTCCCACCTCGACCACAGTAGTAGATACTAAAATATCTGTTTCTTTGTCCCGAAACTTAGAAATTGCTTCGTCTTTGTCGGCACTGCTCATTCTACCGTGCAGCAAACCAACCTTAAACTCAGGAAATACGCTTTTTTGCAGTTTCTCTTGTTCCTCAATTGCCGATCGCACGTCCAACTTTTCCGACTCTTCCACCAGCGGCAGCACCACATAAACTTGACGCCCGCTCGCCACTTCCCGCCTAATCAAATCGTAAGCTTGAATGCGTTCTTTTGCAGACAGTACAGTTGTTTGAATTGCCTGCCTGCCGGGGGGAAGTTCATCAATTTGACTCACATCTAAATCCCCGTGCAACGTCAGGGCCAGCGTCCGGGGAATGGGAGTGGCTGTCATCGTCAAAACGTGGGGAGCTTCGCCTTTTTGCTGCAATTTAGCACGCTGCTGCACACCGAATCTGTGCTGTTCATCAATTACCGCCAACCCCAATTTATTAAAATTAACTGTATCTTGAATCAGCGCGTGAGTTCCCACTAAAACTGGCAATTCTCCGGTTTCTAATTGGTTGTGAATTTCGCGGCGCTTGGCTACTTTTGTGGAACCAGTTAACAGTTCGACAGACAAGTGCATCAAGTTAAACCAACCTACCAATTTGCGATAGTGCTGTTCTGCTAAAACTTCTGTCGGTGCCATTAAAGCGGCTTGATAGCCGGATTGAATTGCTGCTAGCATTGCCACGACGGCGACTACGGTTTTGCCGGCGCCGACATCGCCTTGCACCAATCTGTTCATCGGTTGCGACGAAGCTAAATCGTTGAGGATGTCGTTAATTACTCTTTCCTGAGCATTAGTCAAGGCAAAAGGCAAGATTTCATAAAAATGTTCGATCAATTGGCCAGTAGGAAGGATGACTGCACTAGCTTGAGCTTTCCTTTGGGTTTGGCGGCGCTTTAAAAGTCCTAATTGCAGGTAGAAAAATTCGTCAAAAACTAAGCGGCGGCGGGCGGCGGCCAAACAATCTCGATCGAGCGGAAAGTGAATATTAGTCACGGCATCGGCTAAACCCATTAAACCGTAACGCTCGCGCAAATCTTCCGGTAGGGATTCCGGCAACATTTTCGCCGCCGGCATTGCAGCCAAAATCGATCGCCTCACCGAACCAGCATCGACCCCCTCCGTCAGCGGATAAACTGGTATCAAGCGACCGACTTTCATTGATTCGATCGCACCGCCGGAGTCGTCTAATACTTCTAACTCAGGATTTTCTAAAGTAATTCCATATTTACCCTGCTTCACCAACCCGGAAGCTGCCAGCACCGCACCTGTACAATACTCGCGCTTTTTGAATTCTTGCCAACCGCGATTGCTGTAGCGAGGGCCTGCAAAAAAACGACTAATTTTTATTTCTCCGGTGCGGTCTTTTAAAATTACTTCTAATATGGTTAATTTTTTATTTTTCGGGCTAGAAAAGCAATTGCAGCGCTTTACTTCTGCGATTAAAGTGACAGTTTCTCCGGCAATTAGCTCGCGAATTTGTACTTGCTTGGCATAGTCGATGTGGTTGCGGGGATAGTAGTAAAGCAAGTCATATACAGTGTATAAACCGAGTTTTGCCAAGCGGTTGCCGTTGGCGGGTCCGATGCCGGTGACGCGGGTTAACTGTTGGTCGAGAGTCAGGCTGGGCGGTGGGGGTGCTGTACTCAGGGGTGCAGTTCGGGGAACGGAAAGTGCTGGGACGGTAGGTTCAGAAGCGTTAGCGTTTGCGGGTCTGACTTGTCTTGCTTGTTCTTGCTGGTGGCGAGTTTCTTGTTCCCAAACTTGCTCCATTTGCCTCAGAAAACTGACCGTAATGGCGATCGAATGTTGGCGCTGTTCGAGATCTTTCTGAGGGTAGATGTCAAATTCAGCGGCTAGTTGTCTGGCTCGATCGCGCGCAGAAGCCGCCACACACCCTGCCAACTGTCTCAAACTCAGGCCCAGAAACTCGCTGAAGCGGTATTGACTGCCTTGGATGTCGTTAAATCCGCGATCGGCTTCTACTGAAAGAGCTTTTTGCAATCGCTGCCATTCGGGTTGATCGATAGTCATATCAATTTTAGATTTTAGATTTTAGATTTTAGATTTTAGATTTTAGGTTTTAGATTTTAGATTTTAAATTTTAACTTTTATTTTAAGAAGCTTCCACCAAAAAAATTATAACACCGAGAAACCGGGTTTCTTAAAGAAACTCGGTTTCCAATAGCTTAAAAGTTGTACGTTTTTCCTTCTTCCCTCTTCCTTCTTCCTTCTTCCTTCTTCCTTCTTCCCTCAACATCCGATCAATCTTCAAACCAACTCGATCGCCAAGCCGACTCAGCTTCCACCACAGCGAGTTCCCGCTGCTTTTTCTGGTAATCGCGGCCCAGCGAGTTCAACTTTACAGACAGGTTACGAATTTGCTGGCGCCAAGCCGAGGTTCCCGCATCGGCAAACTCTATTTCCGATAGCCGCAGTTTAATCGCTGTAATGTGCAGCGCCCTACTACCAAAGGTGGCTGCCAATTTTCGCGATGCTGATGAGGCATCGGTTTCAATGATTAAGTTTAATAAGTTAGGCGGCCCGGCAACACTATCGCCGGAGGATTCAGCTTGAGAAGCAGCTTCTAGAACGGGTTCTGGCAATTGACTCGGCAAGATTGCCGATTGTTGCAGCAAGCGGTTGGTGTCGCGAGAAAGCAGCTTGAGTATATTGACGATCGACTTTTCAATACTATTTTGCCAGCGTGCCAAACTTTCAGGGGAATTGGCGTTTGGCAATTGATAATTTGCCAATGAAAATAGATAGTTAATGGCGGAAACTGGGTTTTTTTCCTTTTCGTCTTCTTCCTTGTCGTCTGCTTCGTCTTCCTCTTCTGGCTCTTCCTCGAAGTCGTCTTCGTCTTCTTCTTCCTCTTCCTGTTCCTCTTCCTCTTCCTCTATTTCTTCATCTGCTTGTGATTCAGTCACCAGCGATCGCAATTTTTCCTCCGACGCTGCGGCCAAAGCCCTTACAGACTGCTGCATTTTTTGCCTTCCCTCGAAGGACAACTTGAGAAACGACTCCGGTACTGCTTGAGTGCAAAGGTGATAGCAAGCCAAAATTAACTGCTGCCGCACCGCTTGTCCCAACGCAGTTAAATAACCTTCGTAGGTACTGCTAAACTCCAACTTCAAGGCTGCTAAAGCCTCTTCGAGTCCTGCCAAATCTTGCTCTATTCTCTCTCTTGGTCGCACCATATCTCTCGTATAAAATTAAAATAGGACTTATATCATTTCCGGTTACACCGGAATGATGTTGACGGTTGACTGTTGACAGTGAACAGTGAACTGTGAACTCTAATTTACTATTCCGATGCTAACGGATTTGATATTACGCAAGTTTTCCATTTTTACGCTGTCTGTAGTAGTAAGGTTTTCAGTGCCCACACTACAAATATAGTCTGTCCATAAGTCCTATAAAAATTAAAAATTAAAAATGTAAAAAATCAAGTTTTCACATTTTTAATTTTTAATTCTAAATCTTAAGTTGGGATTATTGAACACCCATTTGGGCTGCCACTTCATCGGCAAAGTTAGCTTCTACCTTTTCAATGCCTTCGCCCAAGACAAAACGCACGAAGCGGCGCACTTGGACATTTTCTCCAATTTGGGCGATCGTTTGTTTCACCAACTCTTCCACCGAGATATTCTGATCTTTAATAAAAGGCTGATCCATTAAAGATAACTCTTTCATGCGCTTCTCAATCCGCCCTAGAACAATCTTTTCTTTGATGTTTTCCGGCTTGTTGCCCAAGTCATCTTTGCCCATTTCAATTGCCTTTTCTCTTTCGACAACTTCGGCGGGGATATCTTCAACTTTCACGTATTCCACATTCGGGCAAGCTGCAATTTGCATCGCAATATCCCGCACCAACTTTTGGAATTCTTCGCGACGTGCCACAAAATCTGTTTCGCAGTTAACTTCCACCAGCACTCCCACGCGGCCGCCGGTGTGAATGTAGCTGCCTACAAGTCCTTCGGAGGCGACTCGTCCACCTTTTTTACCTGCCGAAGCCAGACCTTTTTTCCGCAGCCACTCAATGGATGTTTCGATATTGCCTTCGTTTTCAACGAGGGCTTTTTTGCAGTCCATCATGCCCGCGCCAGTTTTTTCGCGCAGTTCTTTAACAAGTTTTGCAGATATGTCCGCCATCTTCTTTAAGTTCCCAATCAAAATTAGTTATTAGTCATCAGTCATTAGTCATCAGTCATTAGTCACTAATTTTAATGTTAATGATTAGACCAGAGTGAAGAAATACCCAGTCGATCTTAGTACCGACTTTGTAGGTGTAGCGCCAGAATTAATTCTGACCCTGACACAATGAATGCTTTTGCCAGAGATCTACTAATGACGTAGACTCGTGCTATGTACAATTAAAAATTAAAAATATCCAACTAAAAATAATAATTATTTTTAATTTTCAATCTTTAATTTTTAATTTCCTGATGTCAGATTCCGAGGGCAATACTAGCTCTCGGTTTCTTCGCCCTCGGCCTCAGCAGCGTCGTCGGGATCTACATAATCGGGGTCATCCAATTCTTCGATTTCGACATCATATTCAGCGCCTTCGTAGCCACCTTCGTAGTCGTAGTCTTCCTCAGAGTCGCCGCCCTGCTGACCGTGACGACCTTCGTAGATGGCATCAGCTAACTTGCCGACAATCAGCTTGATCGATCGAATAGCATCGTCATTCGCCGGAATCGCAATGTCCACCAAATCCGGGTCGCAGTTGGTATCCAACAGAGAGACGATCGGAATTCCCAACTTTTGGCATTCCAACACCGCATTATACTCGCGGCGTTGGTCTACCAGCACCACTCCGTCGGGAATCTTCCGCATAGATTTAATCCCGCCCAGATATTTCTGGAGTTTTGCCATTTCTCGGCGCAGTACCGAAGCTTCTTTTTTCGGCAGCAAATCGAGGGCGCCGATTTCCTCGCGACGCTCCAAATCCTTGAGGCGCTCCACGCGGGACTTAATCGTCGTCCAGTTGGTGAGCATTCCCCCCAGCCAGCGCTGGTTGACGTAATAAGCACCGCAGCGTTGAGCTTCTTGGGCTACAATTCCTGCAGCTTGGCGCTTCGTACCCACGAACAGAAACTTTTTGCCTTTTTCTGAGGCAACTCTCATGTACTCGTAGGCGTCTTCCATAAGCTGAGCTGTTTGCACGAGGTCAATGATGTGAACCCCGTTGCGCTCTGTAAAAATGTATGGAGACATTTTCGGGTTCCACCGACGGGTTTGGTGTCCGAAGTGAACCCCTGACTCTAACATTTGAGCCAAACTGACTACTGGCATTGTATTTTTAACTCCTGATTCGGGTTAATCCTCCACCCGGTCGTATTTCTGAAGGTTTGCGCCCTCGAAACACCCGAAAACCCGGATGTGCGAATTTAAACAACTTTTCTAGTTTATCACAAGCGCGCTACTTTTTCTGACAATCTGATATCCGTAGGGTTGGCTTGGCACCCGGATGTGAGATTTAATGGGCGGGTTGGGTGCGAGGTGTGCACGCTGCGGTTAAAGTTACTTGCAAGAGCTTCTTAAAAACAAAAAATCTAGGTGGAAGGTTGCCAAAGCCTTTGTTCGCTTGTGAGAGAATGGCGTTGTTGGTGCGCCTCTTGTGCGTTCTACCTTCGATCGAGCTGGTATCCATTTTTTTCTCGGCAATTCAGTCAGCTTTAGTAGCCTGCCCTCTCGATCCGCAAAAATCCCAAAGCTAAAAACGCCATGCCCATACCCATTCTCGTTCTGCTTGAAGTTCTAATTGTCATCGCACTTTCGAGACTTGTAGGTTTAGGATTTCGAGCGATCAAACAACCTCAAGTCATTGGAGAAATTGTAGCAGGAATTATGCTTGGGCCTTCTCTGTTTGGCTTAGTTGCACCAGATTTAGCAACAGCACTTTTTCCAGCCGAAGCCGTTCCCTTCCTCAACGTGCTATCTGAGGTGGGGCTAATATTTTTCATGTTTTTGATTGGTTTGGAACTGAATCCCAAGTATCTCAAAAGCAATTTAGATATAGCAATTTTAACTTCCCACGTCAGCATTCTAGTGCCGTTTTCTCTAGGAAGCTTGCTAGCGCTGCTGCTGTATCCCATCGTTTCAAATAATAGCGTTTCGTTTACAGCCTTTGCCTTGTTTTTGGGCGCTGCCATGTCAATTACTGCCTTTCCGGTGCTGGCAAGAATTATTACAGAACACAACTTGCAGAATACAAAATTGGGGACGCTGGCCCTGACTTGCGCTGCAGTTGACGATGTGACAGCTTGGTGCTTGTTAGCGGTGGCGATCGCAGTTACTCGTACTAATTCGATGCTCGGTGCTTTGCCGACAATTATTGCATCTTTAATTTACATCGGTTTCATGCTGACTGTAGTCCGCTGGTTCTTGCAGCGGCTTTCCAAGCAGTACAACCGCACGGGTAGATTAACACAGTTAGTGCTTTCGGGAATTTACATGGGAGTTGTAGCATCGGCTTTAATTACTGAATGGATCGGCATTCATTTAATTTTCGGTGCATTTTTGCTGGGTGCGGCCATGCCGAAAAATGCGGGATTAACCAGAGAATTAGCCGAAAAAACCGAAGACTTTGTACTAATATTTCTGCTGCCAATCTTTTTTGCTTACAGCGGCTTGCGGACTCAAATCGGCCTGCTCAACAGTCCAGAATTGTGGCTGCTGTGTGCCGCAGTTTTAGGAGTGGCTATTATTGGGAAATATGTCGGCACTTACGTTGCGGCCAGAGTTTGCGGCATCAGCAACCGCGAAGCTTCAGCGCTGGGATGGCTGATGAATACTCGCGGTTTGACTGAACTAATTGTGCTGAATATCGGTCTTTCGCTGGGCGTAGTTTCGCCGCTCCTATTTACGATGTTAGTCATCATGGCGTTAGTGACAACTTTTATGACTTCGCCGCTGTTGGAGTGGACTTATCCAAAACGGTTAATTAGATTAGATATTTCAGAAGTTAACTCTGAGGATTCAGAATTAGAAGATTCACAAATTGCTGACAGCAGCGAAGAAACTGCTAAGAAATTGCTGCCCACTTATCGAATTTTAGTACCTGTTGCCAATCCCAGCACGCAGAAAGGTTTACTGCGACTAGCGGTAGCGCTGGCGCAGCCGGCTGCTGGTATGGGCGGTAATGATTTAAAGTCGGCGGCGGTTCATCCTCTGAGTTTGATAGAATTAAATGATGACTATGCCTTTGAAAGTACGCCGGCAGAAGCCGATCGCATTATTCAAGAGCGTCGCTCGAAATTATCAGAATTGATTGATACTTTGGAACTGCCGGAGGCGCGGAAATTGGTACATCCCATCATTCGGATTACTAATGATGTAGCCCGGGAAACGGCACAAATTGCCGAGATCGATCGCGCAGATTTGATTTTAGTAGGATGGCACAGGCCTACTTTTACCAGCAACCGTTTGGGAGGACGTGTCGGCCAAATTCTCAGCAACGCTAAGGTGGATGTAGCAATTTTTGTTGACCGAGGTCGGGAAAAATTGAATAACTTGTTAGTACCTTACGCGGCAAACATTCACGATGATTTGGGGTTAGAATTGGCGCTGAGACTGTTAGTTAATAGCGAGGAACGCCGTTTGACGGTGCTGCGGGTGGCGGTTGACGGGGAAGCTGAAAATGCTCTGAGTTATGAGTTTCAGCGAGTGATGGATCAGTTGCCGGTTGATGTGCGATCGCGCATTGAAACTCCTATTGTGGAGGCTGCTGAGCCAATTCAAGCAGTGGTGGCTGCTTCTGCTAATGCTGATTTGACTATTGCGGGTACGAGTCGGGAATGGGGAATTGAGCGCCAAACTTTGGGACAGTATACTGATGAATTGGCTGTGCAGTGTCATTCTTCGCTGCTGATTGCGCGGTGTTACGTTAAAGTGCGATCGCACTTGGCGTCGGTACTTCCTCAAATGTAGTCAGTTGACTGTTGGTAGTTGTTATTAGTTATTGATTATTGGTTACTTGTGAGTTAGTACCAATGCCCAATGCCCAATGCCCAATGCCCAATGCCCAATTACTAATTACCAAAATTATGAATCATTTAAGCCTCAAATCGCTGGCATTTTACGGGATTGCGATCGGCTCTGTTTTGCTGCTGTTTAAATTAGTGAGTGCTTACGGCGAATCAAATTTAAAGGCGGCTCCGGCAATTGGGGGAAGTTATCGCTTCGATGCTAAAAGTTTGCCAGAATGTCTGAAGTCTGATGTTTTGGTATTGACAATCGAGCAATCGGGTGTTTATTTGAGCGGTAATTTGCGATCGGGCAGCAGGGAGGGCAGGGAAAAAACAGCCCAGGAGAAACCTTCTCTATTTGGTAAGTGGGAAACTCAAGGATTGAACTTGTCGGGTACGGTTGCTAATTTAGCTGGTTGCAGCGACTCCACAGCAACGGGTCAAAACAGTTCTGTTAAAATGCGCGGAATTGTGGAGCAAGAAAGCCTCAAGGGAAAAATTAGTCTAACTGATAAGACGGCGGCTACTGATTTTACGGCTCAAAGAGAAGCGGCGGTGCAACCCCAAAAGCAGGAACATTGATTGATCCCAATAGAGAATAAGAAATGGGAAATGGGTAATTCTTTGTCGCTTTGGGACTCTTCCCTTCACCCCTCATGAACCAAGGAATCACAAAGTGGCGGCGGGGTTGGGGGAATGGGCGATCGAACTCCCGCTGGAGCTCGCCTGTGACGGTCGGTTGCTGCTAAATTAGAAAATATGCCTAAAAGTCAATGATAAAAATAAAGTATCCCAGAGAAGTTCTTGGTTGAGAATTTGTCTTGCTCAAGACCCCACGTGCCCGTATAGTTTGTTTGGAATGGATGTTGCCGTGATATTAATGCCGTCAGAAACTTCGCTTACCCAGTCAAACCCGTTAATTTTAGACAGTTTGCCAGACTTGTCGCCTTCCGATGGGGGATGTCCCCGCCGAGCCAGATTACAAATTGACTTGATGTTGCTGGCGATCGAAGCCTTGTATCTCGGAGGTGCCGAAGAAATGCTAGCCGTGTCAAAGGACCTAGAATTGGAATCAATTATCAAAAATCGGGTTGCCCTTTGGCTGATGCGTAATACTAACCCGCTGAGACGCTATACCCAGCGCCGCTCCCTTACCATTGTGGAGGCAAAAGCGCTGGTGGCGATCGCCTGCAATATGGCGCGCAAGTTAACCGCCACAATTCGGCAGTTGCTGCTAGACTCGCAGCAGTTGCGATCGAGAAATCTCCCCCTCAACCAGAACCAGCCGCTGGCCGAGTATTTAGAACGCTTTCGAGCTCACTTTCGATCGCGCATGAACCCCAAGCGATCGCTAGTTGCAGCTTACGATTCCGACGAAAAGCTCAACGAACTAGCTTTGAACTTGTTGAGCAAACTGCTATTTTGTACAGGCACAGCCGGAATGCAGCGCTTCTGGGTTAGCCTGTTTGATGGAGAAGTTGAATAAAAAATGACTATTAGGCGTCAGTACAGTCTGCCAAATTGCACCCTGGTTCTAGAAGGGTTGAGCGATGGTTCCGCAGCCAGCCAGTTAGATATACGGCCGGTGCTTTCCATGTTAATGAGCGCTGAATGCTATGTTACAGGTCTTGGCGAGCCCCTAAGCGGGGGACGAGATTTTTTTGAAAGCTTGGTGAGGGCCGTCAGCAGCTACGCTCAAGAATTTATGAGCGGAGTGCATTATCCCGATCGCTACGGCCCGAATGCGGGTATGGTGCAGTTACAAAGAATTGACGGCAACTTGCACCGGTTGACCGTTCTACCCGCCTCCGCAGGCAGCCCAACCCAAATCGATCAAAAAACAGAACTGTCGGCAAAAGTTGATTTGACGACGGTACAGCTATTTGACTTGGTAGAGGCGATCGATCAGTTTTTTGCCGACACGCAGACGCTGCCGGAATTGTCGCTGCAATTAACCCCAATTTCCAGGCGTTACGTCAAGTCTGCCGAACCTTTGGCGAAGCGGAGTTTGCCTGCTGTCGTGGGGGTGTCGAGTTTGGCTTTGGCGGCGATGGCGTTTTTCTTGGTACCAGTCCCCGAAGTGCAGCGCCAGAGAGATCCGGTGCCGCAGCCCAATCCAGCGGGTCAGAATCAAGGGACGCCGAATCCGGGCGGATCGGGTTCGCCTAATCCCAATCCCACACCCCCTGCTGACGGTTTGCTGCCGGGGGCTCAAACTCCGAACGCTGAATCGATTTCGCCGACTCCGAGCCCTGCGCCGCAGCCGGACGCTTCACCTAGCGCCACACCGCAGTCGAGCACTTCGCCGGAAAGCACGCCCAGTCCTGTTGCTGAAGGTTTGGCAAGCCCTGATGCAGCAAGTTTGCCAATTACCGATCCAGCGCAAATTGAGCTTTTGAGGGGCAAAGTTTCTCAGCAAATTGACGGAGTTGTGAAGAATCAGCCTCCGGTTGATGCGGAGTTGGTTTATCGGGTGAGTGTGGCCCAAGACGGGGCGATTGTCGGTTACAAGTCGGAGAATTCGGCAGCAGTCGAGAGATCCGAAACGCCGTTGTCCGAGTTGCTTTACAAACCTGTTGGCAGCAGGCCACCTGCGGAAGCGCTGGCTGATTTCCGTGTAGTTTTGGCACCAGACGGCACTGTTCAAGTCAGCCCTTGGTAATGGTTGATTGTTGACTGTTGACTGTTAACGGTTGACTGTTGACTGATACGAAATCCGGTTTTCATGCCCCTTTTATTCTTTAGTCCCTCTCTGCTAGGACGAAAGTTTGTGTAGGATCGGTTTTAACCGCCGATTCTTATCAAGGGGTTTCTAACCCGGATTTGATATGATTCAAAGCCCTGTTGGTGCGATCGGCTCAATATCTGGGTCAAATCCCCCAACTTGATTGGTGCGAATTATCCACAAAAATGCTCCCTGTTTTAATAAAACTTTGGCGATTTCATCTTGGGTGCGCCTGGGCAACATTGTTCGGTAACTAATAGCAGCTTTTATCAGGTTTGCTATACCAACAAAAAAGGTTTTTTTCAGTTCAGAATCAATCCCCGCTAATCTCGAATTTTTGCGCCAATCTGGACGAACAATACCGAGGGGCATTAATACTTTTTCTAAACTCTCTCCTAATGCTACTAGCTGGTGAAATCTTTGGGTTTGTGCGTCGGTAGGATGTGTTTTTAGCCAGTCTTGAATCTGAGGATTTGACTCTATTTCGGAAGTAATTTTTTTAATTGTCGCGTAAATTGCCTGACTTGAATCTTGGACGCAAGAAGTTGCTGGGGTGACTAAACTTGCGCCGGTGCCGTCTCCGCTGCGGTAGCGGGCCATCATGATATCTAGTTGCTGGTTTAATTCGGTTAAAGGCGACAAGGTGATGCCGTCAAAATCGTAGTCGCAACACACGCAGTCTAGTTTACAGATGATATCGCAAACCGGGCGATCGCCCAACCAGCCGCGCTGCAAGTCTCCCATGTAGCTTTGCCATTTGCTGGAACCTGCGACAATTCCGTCGGGATTGTGGGCGTAAACTTGTTTGTATTCTATGTCAAAACGCAGTTCGCTGGTAAAGCGATCGCGCACTACTTTTGCTACTCCGAAAGCAAAATGTCCGGTGACAATTCCCAGCGGTGGCCGTTCGCCTTTTTTGCCGCCGATGCCCCCGAAACTGTGAATCACTATCCCGATATCTCCTTCTTGCCAAGGAGAGATGGAAGCGTTTTCTGTAGCATCATTTGGCGTTAACAATACTCTTTTTACTTGCCCTTTTTGGGCTGGTGTATTTTCCCAATTTTTGCTGCTTAAATAAGCGATAGATTTTTTCAGTCCTAAATGTGTTTCATCTGGTGTTAATTGGGCAATTTTGCGGGGTTCGATTGCCTGCACTACAAATATACTGTCTTCGTCTCTTTCGCCGTAAATGTACCAGCCGTCTGGATTTAATGGCGATTGTTCGATCAGGTGATTGGTAGACCTCGCTACGCCATTTTTGTCTGGCTGTACTTGTGGAATCCGAATAATTTCGGCGGCGCCGTCAAATTGTTGAGATGTTTTGTTGAAATGCCGGACAATAAATTTGTCGCTGTCGGGTTCTTTTCGCTGTAAAATTGATACTAAGGCGCAGAAACGTCCGATAATTTGTACTGGTTCGCGATCGATCGTGAGTTCCTGGCGATCGCTACTGCTATAATTAATCGCAATCACCGGCCTGCGTAGCATCACAGTCACGCTGTTTTCGAGTCTGCTGCCTGCTAGAGTTTCTAAAGGGCCGACATTTCGCCAACCGTTCAATCTATCTGGATGGATGTTGCCAGATTTTTGGCTTTTTTTAGTTTCTTGTGTGAAGTTTATATCTTGACTGACTGCGTGGACAAAAAACTGTACTTCGCGATTTGTACTCCATTTCAAAAATGCTGTTTTGCCAATAAAGTTTTTATATTTTTTTGGGGCATTTATTACTTCAAAAAAGACTGTACCGTAGGGCTGGCGCTGTTCGTGTGAGGGCAAAATTAAGCGCCCGTGCCAAAGAGCGATCGGCTTGTAGAGATAGGCAACTGCTGCTGAATTTTCGCAGATCGTCTCCGGCTCAAAAGCTATTGAAATATCGCTTTTTTCTCTAAAAATAGTAGCAGTTAAATTTCCGTCACCTTCTACGAATCGTGGTTCTAAAAAAACCTTTTCAGGTTGTGGAATTTTAGCTATTAAATGACCTGTGCTTTTTGTGGACGAGCGTCTAAAAAAAAGGTGATGGTTCTCCAATTTTGCCTGCAACCAATTGAGGAAAACGCGAAGAAAAATAAACGCTGTTAAACCAAAAATAACAGCTAAAATAATCAGCCCCAGGGTCAAAATGAATTGGTTGAAAGACTGACCTGACACTAAAAAAATTGTTGGCCCTATCAAAGAAAATGCCGCCATAATATCTAAAAACGAGTTTTAGGTTCGATCCAGTCTGTGCTGGCTTGACTGCCAAAAACTAGGGGTTTGTCCTCGGTGACAGGTACCGTCTGCCCTGTCATATCCACTGCACAAAGAGGCCAAGATCGATCGCCCAAATTGCCTGCGCGGAACAGAACTTTTCCGGGACAAACTTGACTCCAACCCAACAATACAGCATGAGTGTAAAGACTGCGAGCGGGAGCAACGGTATAAGTGTAATTATCATTTTTGTCCCAAATGACACCGTAGTCGGACATATCGGAAGAGTTGAAAAGTGCTTCAAATTCGCGGGCGAGAATGCGGGAACCGTCTTGATTCCAAGAAACAGGCACTAAAATGGCGATCGTCCCGGACATATCTGTATCATCGCCAGCATACATCCCACTTTCTGCCAGTGGGGAAGCAGCCGCCACTGTTTGCAGTTCCCCGGTTTTGAGATTTTCCACAAACATGACACTGCTAACCCGACACCGGGAGAATTCCGGCTGTACTTGCAACTCAATTCGACTGTAAGCTGCGTATTGGCCGTTAGTTGATACTAGGGATGGACTGCGATAATAGCGGAGGCCTGTGCCGGCAGTGGAGCTCACTTTAGCATGAGTGGCACTAATCCATTCCCAAGGAACGGGATAAGGGCTATTTAAAGGGTCAGTCATCGGTTTTTTTTCCAAAAGTTTTACTGAATTATCCAACAGATTCACGCTGGCACGCAACGGATTAGACACCCGGTTTCTGCCTCGATGCTTCGCCACCAAACCCCAGATTTAGAGAAACCGGGTGTCTTTTTGAGATTTTAGATTGGAGGACAAATCTCCAATCTCAAATCTCAAATTTCAAATCGGATAGGTAAGATAGTATCGAAATTAATCTGGTATTTACACTGAGAGGGATGAAATATGACGCGATCTTTTAACCAAAAACCTTCAATCCCCCCCACTCACGTCTCCAAGTCGCGGGGAAAAGGTTTGCTTGTACTGTCGCTGATTTTTCGACTGCTGCTGCTGGGGGTGGGCAGCGGTTTTGCGTGGGTTTTGGGGATGGCGATCGCTCAAATTTATCCGTCAGGCGCGACGGAGATGCCGCTGGCAGAGAGATTGCTGCGTGTCACTCAAAATTTGACCTCCAGCCCGAAACGCGCCCCAGCAACGCCAATTCCGGCGCTCCCGCCACCAACCGCTACACCGACTCCCCAGTCAAAACTCAGTGCTGCCCAGAGAGAGAAATTGCAGTCGGATTTGAGACAGTTGCAGGGCGAACTCAACGCGCTGATTGGTCGCACGGCGGCTTTGGAGAGTCAGTTGGGCAGCAGCCGCCCGACGGAAACTTTGGAAAAGCGTTTGCAGTTGATGTCGCGCGAATTGGCAACGCCGGAAACGGCCGCAAGTGTTGCCCCTGCTTTACCTGCGATCGGCAGCAGCCCCAGTCTGAACCCTGAAACGGTGAATACTGCCCCACAGAATACCAATAATCCGGTGTTTGGGGGGGATGGGCTGATGGTGACTCTGCCCAGCGATGTTTTGTTTGATACTGGCAGCATTTCTTTGCGCGCGGGAACAAGTGCGATTTTGGACAATTTGGTGGCGGAGTTGGGCAATCACGAGGGGGCAACTGTGCGCGTTGCGGGCCACACTGACGACGCGGGGGAAGCGGCGGACAATCGCAATGTGTCGTTTGCGCGGGCTCAGGCTGTGGTGCAGTATTTGTCGGGTGTACTCGGTCAGAAGTATCATTGGGTAGCGATCGGCTATGGGGAAAGTCGCCCTTCGGTGGATAATAGTTCCGATACTAATCGGCAGCGCAACCGTCGCATTGAAGTGGCAATTAGTCCTTAGTCAGCGGACTTGTGGATAGTAGATTTATTGCATGAATCTTTGATTGATAGTCAACCGCAGATGTAAGGCAGATAAACACGGATAAACGCAGATATTTTCCACAGAGGTGAGCGAATGCTTGCAATTATAGTCTACTGTGTTGAATTCTCAAGGCGTAAGCTGCTGTTACGCTGAAGGTGTCAGAGGTGGCAAGTCAGAATTATTTTTAGCCTGATCTATTGCCTCTCGATGTTCGCTCCTAAGTTTTGGTTTTAAATACAAGTTCTCAATCAAAGCTGCCACTCCCGCAAACCAAGGCGGCACAATTACAGCTCCAATAATTCCTAATACTTGAACGCCCCCCAATACAGACAGCAATTGATATAAAGGATGCACACCAACCGATGAACCAACTAGCAAAGGATCGAGTACGTAAGTTTCTAAATTCTGGATAATTACAAATAACAGTAATACCCACAAAAGTACCCAGCCACCTTTAGCTAATGCTACGATTAATGCTGGTACTGCTCCCAACACGGGGCCGATGAAGGGAATCAAGTTGGTAACACCTGCGATCGCACCCAAGCCTAAAGCAAATTCCGGCATTCCCAAAATGCTCAAACCTGTGGTAATAAATATCCCTAAAATGCCCGAAACTAACACTCGCCCGCGAATATAACTCCCCATTCTTTGACCGATTGGCGCCGCTTGTGCGGCTAATCTTGTGTCCCAAGGTTTAGGGAAAAATTGCACCAAACTTTTGATTAATGTGTCGCTGTCGGCAACCATGTAACCTGAAATAAATAATGCTAAAACTAGGCTGAAGACACCGCCTAGAATGCCTCTCGTTAAACTGTACGATCGCAAAACCAGTTGTTGGCTCGATCGAATCAGCCAATTAGTCAGGGATTGAGTGTCAACCAACTGACCCACCAGAGTTGGGGCATCGTCGGTTAGGCGACTCAATACATTAGTTGCCACAGTTCGCAAACTTTCGACATAAACTGGTAGCTGCCGCAGCAGTAACTCTATTTGTTCGATTACCGTGGGCCCGATTAACACTACCGTCCCGCTAAATCCGCCGATGAGAGTTAAATAAACCATAATCACCGCCAGCCAACGGGGAGCCCGCATGGTTTCTGCCCAATTCACGATCGGGACGATCGAAGCAGCCAGCACAACTGATATCATTAGAATTACTAGCAGGCTCCGCAATTGCCACAGCAACACTAGCAGCAAGGACGATGCTACAATTAGCAGCAAGTTAGGTAAAGAAATAGTTATCCGCTGTTCTGACATAATTAAGTAATCAAGGTTTGTATTGGCACTTATGTCATCCCGCAGAGCGGGTTTATTTATATTCTCATTTACCAAATATATGTCGGGTAAAACCCGCACCTACTCATATTATAATAAAAAGTAACATCGGTTCAAAAAAAAAATAATATGCAACCGCCATATTCAACCCAAGATTTATCCACCATTTCGTCTATAAAGTCACCAACGCTGTTTTACGAATGGCAAAACTATCGCTGTGCTTATGATGTTTATAACCCAACTACTGCGACAGAAGATAGCATCCCTTTGTTATTAATTCATCCGATAGGAGTTGGTTTGTCAAGAATCTTTTGGCATAGATTTTGTGAGAGTTGGTACAAAGCAGGCAACACTAATCCGATTTACAATCCCGACCTGCTGGGCTGCGGCGATTGCGAAATGCCGGCTGTGGCTTGCTATCCTGACGATTGGGCCGCACAGTTGCAATATTTCTTGGAAAGTGTCGTAAAAAAACCTGCGATCGTCCTCGTGCAAGGTGCTTTACTGTCTGTAGGCTTGGCTTTAGCAAAAAAGCAGCAGGAAAGCGGCTCAAATTTAATTCGCGGGTTAGTTCTCGCAGGGCCTCCCGCTTGGGCGGTAATGAACAAACATTCGACCGAAAGACAGCAACGGATTGTCTGGAATTTGTTAAATTCTCCCTTGGGAAACGCTTTTTACCGTTACGCCAGACGCGCTGAGTTTTTGCGTTCTTTTTCTGTGAAACAACTGTTTGGCGATGCGGCAAAGGTTGACAGCGAATGGTTGGATGCTTTGCAGGCTGGGGCGGCAAATCCTGACAGCAGACACGCGGTTTTCTCGTTTTTAGCGGGGTTTTGGCGGCAGGATTATAGCGGTACGATTCAAAAGTTCGATCGACCCGTACTCGTTGTGATGGGAGAAAAAGCCTCAAGCATCAGTCAAGCGGGTAAGGAAGAGAAACCGGATGAAAGATTAGCGCAATATTTAGCCTATTTTCCCAATGCGGAAGGTTTATTAATGCCGGGGCGCAATGTTTTGCCCTATGAATCCACCGCAGAATTTGTCGCGGCTGTTGCGGAGTTTGTGGATAAGTTAAAGAAAAATTAAATCTATTTGTGGAGTTGTTATTTAATAATAACTGGCACAGTTAATAGACCTCATCATGTGTCCCGATGTCGAGTAAAACAATGACTTCACTATTTGTTTCCGTATCCTCTTCAATCGAGAACACAATCCGACAATTATAGCCGCAAGAGCAGGACTGAAGACCATCAAGTTTGCCACCTAGTTTATGAGTACCTAGGTTGGGAAAAAATACATCTGCTTCCATTTGTTGAAGAGAGTCTTCAATACGTTGCTGGAGGTCAGGATTTCGTTTCACAAACTTGCGGAATGCTAGTTGGAATTTGGGAGTCAGAACCAGTGGTCTCATGTTTCGGACTCGTCCAAAGACTGGCGTAATGTTGAAATAACATCCTTGGCTGACTGCTGTCGGAATTTGCCTTTACGGAAATCAGCTAAGGTTTGTTGAGCATCCGCAGCTATTTCGGCGCGGATACTCTCGCGGTGACGGTTTTGCAGGATTTTTATCAGCATTTCCTGCTGTTCGTAGGACAGTTGCAAAGCAGTTTCTAGCACTTGGTCGAGGGTATTCATAGAACTAGGCTATTACCTCTAAGGTTGAACAACTTGCGAAGTTTAGTAAATTGTATCGCTTATTCCAAGACTAGGCTAAACTTCAAGAAAAATGCACTAAACTACGTCTTGTCCTAAGCGAGCGCAAAATCATCACGATCGAACGAGGTAAACGCGGTGGAAAGCCTTGCATCAGCCGAATGCGAATTACCGTGTATGATGTGTTGCGCTGGCTGGCTGCGGGAATGTCTCATACAGAGATTCTAGACGATTTTCCTGAGTTGACGGAGGAAGACATTAGAGCGTGTTTAGAATTCGGCGGTTGAAACCGCTTCTTGTCACACAAAGTCTGCCTCTGCAGACTATGAATTTAGTTTCAACTCCGGTGCCAGATGGTTGTACCATCCTTTTGATCGATCAAAGTAATCCCATTATCCTTAAGTTCGTTGCGAATGCGATCGCCCTCTGCGAAATTCTTAGCTTTTCGGGCATCTTTCCGCTGCTGAATCATCACCTCAATTTCCTCATCAGTTAATCCGCTAATGATTTCAACTTTATCAATAGTGAAAGATGCGGGAGGGAGATTGATAGTCGCACTTAGCGGGACGAGTCTGGGTATGGGTTTTTCAAATCCTAAAACTTCGGCTAACTTAACAAGAGTTTGCCACTTTTGTTGCAACACTTCCGAAGGCATTTCCGTTTTTCCCCCATGTACAATTATATTGCTTTCGCGCCGCAATTCCTTCGCCAATTCAAACACAACAGCTAAAGCATTAGGAGTATTGAAATCATCATCCATCGCTGCTCTGAATTGCTGTACAGCCTCACTCTCGACTATGGGCAAGTTCAGAATTTTATCTAAATCCCAGCCCAATTTGGAACCGGGCCCATCACCAAAACGTAGGCTTTCTTGAAGAGTATGCCAGCCATTTCGAGCGCTAGCGATCGCCTCTTCGGTAAAATCAATTTGACTGCGGTACTGCGCTGTTAACACAAACAGCCTCACCGCCATCGGTTCCACCGCTTTTGACTTCTCGCTTCCTTCATTCTTACTCCCCCCTTTACCAAGGGCGGGCTGGGGGGGGTTAGATTCCAAATCACCCGACCAATTCCCATCCAACAAATCGCGAATTGTAATAAAATTGTGCAAAGATTTCGACATCTTTTTGCCGTTGACAGTCACAAAAGCATTGTGCATCCAATAATTAGCAAGTGACTTGCCAGTCGCCGCTTCAGATTGAGCAATTTCGTTTTCGTGGTGCGGAAAAGTTAAATCGGAACCGCCGCAGTGAATGTCAATTGTTTCGCCCAAGCAATCGCGCACCATCGCCGAACATTCGATGTGCCATCCGGGGCGACCTTTTCCCCAAGATGAGTCCCAAGCAGGTTCTCCCGGTTTAGCGCTTTTCCACAGGGCAAAATCAGAGGAATCTTGCTTTTTTTGAGCTTCTATTTCTGCGGTTTCCAATCTACCGCTAGCCCCGGCTTGCATTTCTTCCAACTTGCGGCCGGAAAGTTTTCCGTAATCTGGAAATTGCCTCACGTTGTAGTAAACGTCGCCCCCGGAAGCATAGGCATAACCTTTATTTTCTAATTCGTGAATCAGCCGTTTAATGCCGTCCATTGTATGGGTGGCGCGGGGATATTCATCTGCCTTGAGAATATTCAGCTTCTCCATATCTACGAAATATTCATGGATGAAGCGTTCTGCCACGGCTTCCATTGTGGAATTAGTTTCGCGGGCACGGTTGAGAATTTTGTCGTCAATATCTGTAAAATTCTGCACGTAGCGCACATCGTATCCCCGCCACATCAGATAACGCCGCACCATGTCCCAAACAATGTAAGCGCGGGCGTGGCCGACGTGGCAGTAATCGTATACCGTAACGCCGCAGCAATACATCCGCACCTTTCCTGGTTCGAGGGGTTCAAAAGGTGATTCGCGACGGGTCAAGCTGTTGTAAAGCGTTAGAGTCATTCGATTTTAGATTTTAGATTTTAGATTTTAGATTTTAGATTTTACAAGATTTACGCAGAACCTCTATGTGTAGGGTGTGCAGGGCCCACCTTATCTGTATCAGTAGCGCGTCAAACCATTTTTGCGTTCAGGAGTGTGGGTTTGTAGTGGCGATCGCGGGTTAGCGAAGCTTGCAAAATACGATCTGCCAACTGCCAGCCTAGCAAATTTGGTGCTCAATCTCCTCTATCCATAGTACCGTCCCAGCCGACTCCATCTCACATCTAATTCGTATCAGGGAATCTTGACAATAGTTTCGGTGCCGATCCCCACCCACGCCATGTTGTCAAGATTCCCTGACATATTGATCCCCAAAATCACGAAAATGCGTATAAGTACCCAGGATTGAGGCAAAAGACCCCTTGACCCGATCGCAACTTGTCTGCAACATTAAGTCATGACAAAGCGATCCCAAAGAAATGCTTGGATTAAGCAGCCCTGGGAGTCGAATAGCGCGTGTGCTGCCAGCACAGCGTTGCTAGCAGCACCGATCGCACTCACAAAATCGATCTTGTCAATCAAGAATCGACAGATAAAGCTTTATTTAGATCTGACGGTGCGCGCAGAAGCCCAGAAGTCCAAACCCCCGATCGCATTGGGGACAAGACAAGCTAAAAACAAGCAAGGCTTCAAAGGTTGGAAAGATTTGGAAGCTCGATAATATGTGGATTTAAAAGAGTTTCTAACTCAAAAATTCAACACATTTGTGTTGAACGGAAAAATCTAACCCGCCATCCCAAATTAGTGGAGAACAAACTCATGGCAAAAGAACGCCCACCATTAGAAGAGATGACTTTGCGACAACTCCGCAGAGTTGCTAGCGAATGTGGAGTCTCTCGCTACAGTCGGATGCGGAAATCGCAACTTCTGGCATCAATTCAAGAAATTCAGCGCACCAAATTTTCCTACAGCCCATCTCGCAAACTAGAGGCACAAGAAGCAGTGGAAGCAGCAAAGTTTGAACTCGGTCAAGAAGATAGAACAGGCGGTTCTTTGTCGTCTGTAGATGAAGGTTTAGCAGATTTGCCCAATGGCTACGGCGAAAGCCGGATTGTGTTAATGCCCCGCGATCCAGAATGGGCCTACACTTACTGGGATATTCCCAACGATCGCAAAGAAGAATTGCGTCGCCAAGGAGGACAGCAACTCGCCCTGCGGATCTACGACGTTACAGATGTTAACCTCGACATTCAAAGCCCGCACAGCATTCAAGAATATCCCTGCGACGAATTGGCGCGGGAATGGTACGTGCCAATCCCAGTGAGCGATCGGGACTACGCGATCGACATCGGCTACCGCTGTGCAGACGGCCGCTGGCTGGTATTAGCTCGATCTGCCCAAGTCCGCGTTCCTCCCGTCTATCCCAGCGACTGGATTGAAGATCAATTCATCACCCTCGACTGGGAAGAAGAGTTGCAAGGCAAAACTTTCGCCGAACTGGTTCCTCCGGCCAAGAAAATGGCACAATCAACCAATGGCTTTGGTTTCAGCACCGAAAATGCTATCTACGAACAAATCTTCGGCATGGCAGAATCTGCCGAATCCATGCGCGTAGCGGGTTCTATCTTCGGTTCCATGCAGCACGTCGCCGGTTCGGTCCAGCAAGTCGGCATCCACGAACAAGCTCTCAGTTCCTACGTGTTCCCCTCCGGCGTCGGAATGTGGGCGGCTCCCACCATGTCCGGCCTTACTGCGTCAGGTGTCGGTATGTCCGGCCTCACCATGTCAGGTGTCGGTATGTCCGGTCTCACAATGTCCGGTTTCGGTATGTCGGGTGTCGGTATGTCGGGAGTTGGCTTTGCCGCCCCGATGCGCCCTCGCCAGTTCTGGTTAGTTGCGGATGCCGAACTGATCGTCTACGGTGCCACCGAGCCCGACGCTACCGTCTACGTAGGCGGACAGCCGATTAAACTCAATGCTGACGGCACTTTCCGCTTCCAGATGTCCTTCCAAGACGGCTTAATCGACTATCCGATTTTTGCAGTAGCAGCAGACGGCGAACAAAACCGCGCCATCCACTTGAAATTCAACCGCGAAACCCCAGAACGGCGCACCAATACCAAGCAGGATGCCGTTGTGGAATGGTTGGGCTAATCCCAAAGGTCGATCGAGCGGCGGGCGCTCATGCAGGTTTGTGCCAATTTTTGAACCATCACAAGGCATAGCCTCAGCCGATCGTGATTTGTTAAGGTTAATCCCAGACAACAACCCATAACACCCCCTATACACCGTTCTCCTGTTTTGAGGAGCGGTGTTTTTTGTGTTTAGAAGGAAGAAGGAAGAAGGAAGAAGGAAGAAGGAAGAAGAAAGAAGGAAGAAGAAAGAAGGAAGAAGGAAGAATTATTTATTTAAATGTTCTCAATAGACTTTAATTGCATAAATCTTTGATTGAAGGATCAAGCGCAGATTACAAGCAGATAAACACAGATAAACGCAGATAATCTCAAGATAGTTGATGATTTTTGTAATAGGTTTAATATCTATCTGTAGATAGATGTTGATTTAACTCGCCATCTAATCAGTTCAATCAAAATTTGCACTTTTGACTCAAGAATTATTAAGTAAGCTAAAGTTTACTTAAACTTTTATTGCATAAACTCGGTAAATCCAGCGAAACAAAAGAAAGCGAGTTATGAGAGAAATAAGGCGATCGCAGCGCCATTTCTCAAAAGCAAATGCAAAAAATAAATTCCCTGCAGCAACGAAGCCAGAAGCGCCCCCGTCTTTTAGCCTTATTCGCTGTCACATTAGCCACCGTCTTGCTTTTATTTATTCTGCCGGCACTGACTCAACAGCCAGTCGTGCTCACCATGTTAATGCAAGGCCAAGACATTGTTAACTGGAAACCCTTTGTCAAAGAATTTGAACAGAAAAACCCCGACATTCGCATCAACCTCATAGAAGGGCCTTTTGACACCAACCTCATAGAAAATCTTTATACATCTGCCTTTCTTTTAGGCGAATCGCCCTACGACATCATCAACATGGATATTGTCTGGGTTCCCAAATTTGCAGCCGCAGGTTGGGTAAGCGATTTGACAGACAGAATTCCCCCGGAACAGCTTTCCAAATTCATCCAAGGTAACGTCGAAGGCGGGCGGTATCGAGGCAAACTTTACCGAATTCCCCACGCTTCCGATGCCGGAATGCTTTATTACCGCAAAGACATTTTAGAACAAGCGAAAATTCCAGCGCCAAAAACCTTTGAAGAGATGGTAAAAATCTCTCAAAACTTGCAGAAACAGGGAAAAGCTACTTGGGGTTATCTGTGGCAAGGCAAACAATACGAGGGAGTATCTGCGATGTTTGTCGAAGTGCTCTCCGGTTTTGGTGGCTTCTGGGCCAACCCTCAAACTTTTGAAGTTGGGTTAGATAAACCGGAGGCAATTAAAGCAGTGGAATTTCTCAAAAAAACGATCGCCTCCGGCATTTCTCCTCCGGGTGTCACCACCTACGGCGAAGAAGAAACCCGGCTGTTGTTTCAAAATGGCAAAGCGCTTTTTTTGCGAAACTGGCCGTATGTTTGGAAGCTGGCAAATGCCGAAGGATCGAATGTTAGAGGCAAAATTGCGATCGAGCCAATGCTCAGCAGTACGGGTAAAACAGGCGGTTCCTGCTTGGGTGGCTGGGGCTGGGGAATTGCCAAAACCTCAAAACATCCAGAACAAGCGTGGAAAGCAATTCAGTATCTTACCAGCGAGGAAACCCAGCGCAAATTTATTTTAGAAACAGGTTTAATTCCCAGTTATAAATCCCTATTTACCAACAAAGAAATAGTCGCCAAATATCCCCACTACCCGCAACTGCTCAAAGTAGTGGAACGGCCAGCTTTGCGCCCGCCCCTGGCACAATACGCTCAAGCTTCTGATATTTTGCAGCGTTATTTGAGTTCAGCTTTTACCGGGAGAATGAGTGCAGAACAAGCAATGAAAGCAGCAGCTAGCGAAACTCGCAATTTATTAGGCAGTTTGAAACAACCCCAAGCTTCGTAAAACTGACATATGGGTATTCTGTTAGAAAAAGGCAAGATGCCTGTTCCACAAAGAGTTAAAAACAGGCAAGATGCCTGTTCCACCAAAAGTTAATTCTATTGTGGGGCATTGCTTCTAGCCCGCCCAAAAATAAATTAAAGGTGAACACTATGCAATTAGACAAGATGCGACAGCGCGAACAAACAACCGGATGGATATTAGTAGCACCAGCTTTGATAATTCTGCTGCTAGTATTTGCTTACCCAATATTGCGCGCTTTTTGGCTGAGTTTATTCACCCAAAACCTCGGTACAGAATTAAAACTGGTTTTTTCCGGTTTTGCTAACTACAGTCGAATGTTAGGGGACGGGCGTTTCTGGCAAACTTTAGGCAACACCACAGTATTTACAGTCGTCTCTGTTTTGCTGGAATTAATTCTCGGTATGGGCATTGCCTTAGTCTTAAATCAATCTTTCACAGGGCGCGGTATTGTTCGCACAATCTCCTTGCTACCTTGGGCGCTGCCCACTGCATTGATGGGAGTAGCTTGGGCGTGGATTTTTAACGACCAATACGGCGTAATTAACGACATTTTAAGGCGATTAGGATTGATTCAAAACAGCATTAGCTGGCTGGGAGATCCGACTTTGGCAATGATGGCAGTGATTACAGCAGATGTGTGGAAAACGACGCCCTTTGTCAGCTTGCTTTTGCTAGCAGGATTGCAGTCAATTCCCGGTGATTTGTACGAAGCACACGCGATTGACGGCGCCAGTAGCTGGCAGAGTTTCCGTCAAGTTACTGTACCCCTGCTGATGCCCCAAATTGTGATTGCTTTGCTGTTTCGATTTGCCCAATCTTTCGGCATTTTTGACTTGATTCAGGTGATGACGGGAGGGGGGCCGGCGGGTGCAACCGAGACGGTTTCTATCTACATTTACAGCACGGTAATGAGGTATTTAGACTTTGGGTATGGAGCGGCTTTGGTGGTGTGTACTTTTTTGATGTTAGTGGCAGCAGTTGCGATCGCCGCTTATCTGTTATCGAGAGCCCGCACAAATGCAGCAGGAGGAAACTAAGACGATTTTAGATTTGGGATTGGAGATTTTAAATAATCAACTGTTGCACTTTTATTTCATTGGTATAAATTATGTCGATCGCCCGCGAACAACCCACGAAAAAAACCTTTAACATCCGGCAATTAATCTTGCCAATCTCAGCCCTCTTGATTGTCGCCTATTTCCTCGCACCTATTATCTGGCAGGTGCTAACTTCTTTCAAAGTAAATGCAGATATTTCAGCGATTCCCAACATCTACATTCCCAAACGAATTACTTTCGAGCATTACCTGTCGCTGTTCCAACGTCGCCCGTTTGCTCTTTATATTTTAAATAGCGCTTTTGTTTCCATTACTTCAACATTGCTGTGTTTAGCAGTAGGCGCTCCAGCAGCTTACGCTTTAGCCCGGTTGCGGTTGTGGGGCGAGAGAATCATTCTGGCAACTGTGACGATTGTAACGCTATTTCCGGCAGTTCTGCTATTTTTGGGACTGCTGGAAATTGTCAAAGCTTTGGATTTAGGCAATAATTATTTAGCATTAATTATTCCTTACACTGCGATCAATCTGCCGCTGACAATTTTGGTGATGCGGAGTTTCTTTCAACAGTTACCAAAAGATTTGGAAGATGCGGCTAAAGTAGACGGATACAATACTTTCCAAATGCTGTGGCAAATCGTGCTACCGATGACATTTCCGGCGTTAGTCACAACTGGAATTTTAACATTTATTTCAGCTTGGAACGAGTTTATATTTGCACTAACATTTATGACTCGCGAATCTCTGAAAACTATTCCCGTCGCAACTGCTCAACTCAGCGGGGTGTCAGTATTTGAGATTCCTTACGGGCCGATCGCCGCAGCTACCGTTTTGGGAACTTTGCCCTTAGTTTTTCTGGTTTTGGTGTTCCAGCGGCGCATTGTTCAGGGTTTAACTGCGGGGGCTGTAAAAGGATAGTTTAGAACTCGTTCCTAGGCTCAGCCTGGGAACCGATATCTAGAGGCTCTGCCTCGCTTTTTAAACAAGAAAATTGGAGGCAGAGCCTCCGGATCTGCGTGACCAGGCAGATCCTGGTAACGAGTAAATAATCAACATTCAACAGTCAACAGTCAACACTTTAAAAATCATGGCAAAACTGCAACTAAAAAACCTCAATAAAACCTACAGCCCTAAAGTAGTTCCCGTAAAAGACATTAGTTTGGATGTCAGCGAAGGAGAATTTCTAACCTTGCTGGGGCCGTCGGGGTGTGGCAAATCTACGACACTGCGGTTAATTGCAGGGTTAGAACAGCCAACTAGAGGCGAGATTAGAATTGGCGATCGCGATGTCACTTATCTCAGACCGGGCGATCGCGATATTGCAATGGTTTTTCAAAGTTACGCGCTTTATCCGCACATGACAGTCTACGAGAATATGGCATCGAGCCTCAAACTTCGCAAAATCCCCTCCAGCGAAATCAATCGGTTAGTGACGGAAGTTGCAGCATCCCTAGGATTGACGGAATTAATCGATCGCAAACCCGGAAAACTATCAGGCGGACAGCGACAGCGAGTAGCCCTCGGCCGCGCATTAGTGCGCCAACCGGAAGTATTTTTGCTAGACGAACCTTTGAGCAATCTCGACGCATTATTACGGGAAAAAGTTAGGGCAGAACTCAAACAATTATTTTCCTCCCAAAAAGCTCCTGTAGTGTACGTAACTCACGACCAAACCGAAGCAATGACGCTTTCTACCAAAGTCGCTGTTCTCAACAGCGGCAACGTGCAGCAGCTCGATCCGCCACACTTAATTTATACCCGTCCTGCAAATCAGTTTGTAGCCGGTTTTGTGGGCAGCCCGCAAATGAATTTGCTCGTGCTTAAATGCCAGGGAAATTTTGCTAAGTTGGGGGATTTTCGAGTTCCACTCCCAAATATGCCGACTGTGCCGCCAGAAATTGTTTTAGGAATTCGCCCGGAACACGTCGGTTTCGCAGATGCTGAGGTCGGCAATATGCCGGGTTCAGACGCGATTAAAGGTGAGGTTTATTTAGTAGAAAACTTGGGAATGCAAAATTTAGTTAGCGTCCGAGTTAAAGGTTTGGACGCAGTAACGGTGCGGGCTTTGCTGCCCAATGACCGCCACTGGAATTCAGAAATTGTAGAGCTGGTTTTCCCGCCTCAGTTGCTGCACTGGTTTGACGTGAAAACTGGCGATCGCTTGCAATAAGAATTTGCCCTCCATAGCATGATTGATTAAAAATTCTCTAACCCTGTGCTGAAAAATATTTTTTTTGCTTATAACTAAGTTATGACTTTAGTTAGAGGTAGAAGTATTGTGCGACTGTTAAGGTGATATTCATGTGTGAAAAAGCTAATTGGCTGACACAGAGGTTGCGTGTTTACCAGATTTTATCGCTAACCTATAACTCTATTTAGGTGGTTAATCAGAAGTTAAAGCTAAGTTGGCTTTACCTCGCATTAGCTGCTGGTTTTGGAGCGAGTCAATTAGATGAAAAAATGTTGAAAATTATCACCAATCAACTTAGGGAGTATGACCGAGATGAATTTGATTTCCACAGCCATTGCTCGCATCAGTTCCCTGCTTAAGGGATTTCAAATTAAGAGTTTTTTGAGTGTTGTCCTAGTAGGTTTTCTGGTTCTGACAACCACTGTTGATTCGGGACGCACTAACAAAGGTTTTGGCACGCAAGCAAGCTCAAAGTCTGAACTCAACAATCCTGAAAGACCCCAAACAACGCGGGAATGGAGGCAAGAAGCTCGCGAAACCTCAGACTCTCCGGGCGATCGAGCTCAGAAGATTGGCCAAGAGGCAGGAGCAGCCGTGAAAGAAATGGGGGAGATGTATCAAGACACTGCTAAGAGAAGTATCCGCGAATTAAAGGATTAGTAGCTCCACCTAAAAAATATAACACTGAGAAACCTGATTGCTTTCGGGGCGCAGCCAAGAGTGCTCGCCCTTCCGGGTTTCTGAACACCTGAAAAGTTTGACGTTTAAATAGGTTGAGCTACTTAATACGACAGACGCAATCAAGTAGTCGAGCATAAATAAACTAGAACAAACGCTCAAAAACCCAGTTTCACATGAGAAACTGGGTTTTTGAGTTGGAAGCATTTTATGTTAAATTAAATCAAATTCCCGTTAAAAACCCCTTGAGCAGACTCGGTGGTTAAAAATGAGATATTGCAGGATTCTCAATTACAATTTCAAGACAGAGCTAGAAGCAACTACCCACAATAAAATTGAACTATGAGTTGAACAGGCGGTAAAGGCTATTCATGAAAATGGTGCCAGATATGAGTTAAAACTGGTTTTGAAATCAAACTCTTATGTGGCATCGATCGCCCCTGGAATGCGAGTTAGAGGTCAAACTACAGAAACTTTCGTCCCTTTTGCTTTAGACTAATAAATAAGCGGTAAGGCGCTTAGGTTGCACCCTACATATAGAAGTTCCACGTAATTCCTGATGAATAAACATTTTAACAGTCTTTGCTTGACTGGCCTGCTGTTCATCCTGCCTGTTTGTCCGGCAACAATTGCCCGCGCTCAACTTCCCGAAACTTCGGATACTAATGCCAAGCAAACAAATCTCCTCAAAGATGAACTCTATTTTGGCTTAACAAAACCGGGAGGCGAGACAATTTCTGAATCCGAATGGCAGGAGTTTGTCACGGCAGTTATTACCCCTCGCTTTCGGGAAGGGCTAACAGTATTAGACGGCTCCGGCCAGTTTCTCAACAGAGCGGGTATTCTGATTAGAGAAAACTCTAAAATAGTTATTTTAATTTATGAAAGTAGTCCTGAAAAAAATCAAGCTATTAATGAAATTATCGAAACTTACAAGCGCACTTTCCTGCAAGAGTCTGTGCTGCGGGCAACCAGCGAAGTTAAGGTTTCTTTCTGATGTGGTCATTCAATCAGCGTATTTATGATATTATCCGTGGTAATCAAGGTCATATCCTCAAAGATAATTAGGGTGCGGTGCAAGAAAATTCATAAGTTGTGGGTATCGATCGCAGACTGCAAAAAATCCCTATAAAAATCTGCCCGGGAGAAAACAAAAACATGATGAACGACGGCAACCAAAAAGCTGAAGCGCCGGAAAGCGAGGATACACAAAATTTGTCCGCCATGGCTAAAGCTTTTCTTGTGAGTGTGGCTTGGTCTTACGCAGAGGCATTGGAGCGAATGAAACGATCGCGAAATCCACAGGAACCAGCGCCCGAATCTCCGACAGAACGAGTCGAACCCGATCCTGAAAAAAATTGATGAAAGACTATTAATGCGATCGACTTGCCAAACTATATGTGCGATCGAACGCAATAGTCAATTAGCTGTTTTGAGTTAAAAACAATCTACTCAGAACAGCGAACTGTGCAGCTTAAGCCGGATTTGTATGGGATTTTACAAGAAAAAAAATGAAAGCCCCGTGACCCTTCAACAAGCTCAGGAAAAGCTTTAGTCCGGGGATGACTACTGCGTTGCAGGTTTGAACCTCAACCTATATCTGCCCATAAAAGAAATTTAAACTAAACAATTTACGGTTTTACCGCTACAGTGTACAAAACAAATAACCAATTTTTAGATCGGTCTCATGTCTAATTCAAAAATGATTGGTAAAGCGATCGCAGGTAGCCTTTGCTTGGGCATCCTCATTAGCTTCAACACCTCACTTAGCCCTGCATCCGCAGCAGCACCAACAATTGCCCAAGAAACAGCAGCCCCGGCCCCCAGCAACATCGACACGCAACTCCTAGGCCAATGGCAAGGCACAGTCCCCTCCGGTCAGTCTTTCACCTTCGTCTTTGCCCCAGAAGGCAAATTGTTTCTCATGGCTAAAGGCCCCGACGGAGCCGCCCGCGCCAAAGAAATGAGGTACAAAGTTAATCTCGGTGAAAAACCGATGCACATTGATGTCGGTCTCAGCAGCACAGAAACCGTTGAGACTGTTTTTGAGTTGACTCCCGAAGGTCAAATGCGGCTTCAGTTGCAAGGCACCAATCCCGGACAGGCGAGACCTAATGCCTTAAACGAACAAGCAACCGTGTTTAAAAAGGTCTCTGAGGCCACTGCACTGCCTGCTGACACTCAAATCATCGGTTTTTGAGGAAAATTACTCGCAGGCAGAAGGCACTCTAGTAGTTCTGAGTTTTGAGTTTTAAGTTATAAATTATTTAAAATTCAAAACTCATCCACGGCGAAGCGTTGCGAAGAATGTTAGCTTTCGCCATCTGTTATGCAAAGCAATCTTAAAATCTTCCTACTGCCTTCTGCCTCAACAGGCCCTGCTACAATCCACTTAATCTCCATTTAGCTGCCATAGACCTCCATGAGTGAAACCGTCCTAGAAGTTCGCAACCTGCGGGTTCAATTTCAATCTGCGGACGCAGGCGATGCGTCTGCAACCGTCAAAGCGGTTGACGGCATTTCGTTTGAGGTCAAGCGAGGGCAAACTCTGGGCATCGTGGGAGAGTCGGGATCGGGAAAATCGGTAACATCCCTCGCTGTTATGGGTTTGCTGTCGAGTTCGTCAACGAAAATCGACGGCGAAATTTGGTTTTCTCCGACAAAAGACGGTGCTAGCAATGGGCCTGTGAATCTGCTGGAAATGCCGGACAGGGAAAAACAAACATACCGGGGCAGCCAGATTGCGACGATTTTTCAAGAGCCGATGAGTTCGCTAAATCCCGTTTATACGATCGGATTTCAACTCACAGAAGCCATTTGTTTGCACCAACAGGTGTCGCAGACAGAGGCGCGCCGCCAAGCAGCTTCTCTGCTGCAAGAGGTGAAGCTGCTACCCGGCGATGATGAGATCAGGCAGCGGTGTTTGACTTTGCGGCGAGAGCATTCCCGGACTGCTGCGGGGAATCAAGCAGTTATGGAGGACGATCGCGATTTGATGCAGCTCGTCAACGGGCAAAAACAAGCTATGCTCGATCGCTATCCCCACGAACTCTCAGGCGGTCAAATCCAGCGCGTGATGATTGCAATGGCCATTTCTTGCAATCCAACTTTATTAATTGCTGATGAACCGACAACAGCTTTGGACGTAACCGTGCAGGCAACAATCTTAGCTTTGCTGCGGGAGTTGCGGGACTCTAGAGGCATGGCAATGATTTTTATTACCCACGATTTGGGTGTCATTGCTGAAATTGGCGATACGGTGGCGGTGATGTACCGAGGCAAGATTGTTGAGTGCGGTGCGATCGAACAAATTTTCAGCAACCCCCAACATCCTTACACAAAAGGTTTATTAGCTTGCCGCCCAACTCTCGATCGCCAACTGCGCCGCTTGCCGACAGTTTCCGATTTTATGGATGTCACCACAAATGCTAGCGGCGAATTGGTAATTGTCGAGAAAAATGCCGATTTAGACGGCGACAGCAGCGGGGGAAATCCTGCTTTTGCAATAGGAAAACCGCCTCGGCTGCCGCATATTTCCGGCCCTTTGCTAGCTGTTAATAACTTGCGCGTCGGTTTTCCGGTGCAGGGAATGTTTGGCGAAACCAAACGCTTATTTATGGCGGTAAACGATATTTCTTTTGAGGTTTATCCGGGCGAGACTTTGGGTTTGGTGGGCGAGTCGGGCTGCGGCAAATCAACTTTGGCGAGAGCTTTGCTGCAATTAATTCCGGCGGCCAGCGGTAAAGTGTTTTTTGAAGGCCAAGAAATTACGCCTCCCGCCAAAAATAGTTCGGCACCGCAGTGGCTGGCTAATTATCGGATGCAAAAAGAGTACGATCGCAAATTGCGGTGGCTGCGGCGCGATATGCAAATTATTTTTCAAGACCCTTTTAGCTCTCTCGATCCGCGCCTAAATGTTGGGGATGCGGTGATGGAACCGATGGTGATTCACCGCTTTGGTAAGAACCAGAAAGAACAGCGCGAGCGCGCGGCTTATTTGTTGGAGAGAGTGGGTTTAAATCCCGATTTTATGCGGCGCTACCCTCACGAGTTTTCCGGGGGACAGCGGCAGCGAATTTGTATTGCTAGAGCTTTGGCTTTGAATCCTAAGTTTATTATTTGCGATGAGTCGGTTTCGGCATTAGATGTGTCGGTGCAGGCGCAAGTTTTAAATTTGCTGAAGGAGTTGCAAACAGAGTTTGGACTGACTTATATTTTTATTTCTCACGATTTGAGCGTGGTTAAGTTTATGAGCGATCGCGCGATCGTCATGAACAAAGGTAAAATCGAGGAAATTGGCACTGCCGAGCGCATTTACCGCCAACCGCAGCAAGCTTACACGCGGCAACTCATAGCTGCTATTCCAGCAGGGAATTTGGAGCGAATTCGGCAACAGCAACTAGGTCGCCAAGCTGCTTGGTCCCCATCGCCTGCAGATGAATCAGAACAAAATTGATATCTAGTGTTTTAAACTCGTATCAAGTACCAATTGCCCGTTACCAATACTTCGGCTACGCGATCGTACAACTTCCGAATTACTATAGGACTTATGCAATCATCCCAGGTATGGGGGGAACCACGGGGGTTTTTCCCTACAAAACATTATATATAGCAATCCTTGCAGGAGTCGTAAATTTTTTACCCGACCCCAAACCCGCTCTGAGTCCGTAAGAAATTCACAAATGATGCGAGAATTGCTATATTGAGGCTGTGCGTAAATCCTGTACTAATTAGGGCTGCCGCGCGAACATATCGGGCAACGAAAAACTGTTACGAAGATTTTGTTGATTTTATATTCACAAATTAGCAGTTGATATCTATTTTAACTTCATAATTTATGGTCAAATTCAACCTGCTTGAACTTGACGAATATCCCGGGTTTTTTAACCCAAAGCCCGGGCGCTTCACCCAGTATTTTCCTAAATCAAACCCTGTTATTTCTAGATGCAAAAAGTGAGGTATAACACGATACTTTAACGCAGTAAGAAGCTTCAGGCGCAGCCTACATAATTAGGTTCTGCAGCCAGGAGTACGAGTTTCTGCGTCCAGGACTAGCTAAATTAGGCCAAATGTCCAATGACTAACAACTATATGTCGCGTAATGTTATAAGTAAACTCTCTCGATGAGTCGGAAAAATTAGAAAATGCGTACCCCAGCTAAAAAGAGATTGGTTGCTACTCCCGTAAATACACTTAATTATCGCCTCGTGTTGCGTAAAATTCAATACTCCGGACAGTTTTTGATTCAGAGACTGAAACCCTCATTCTACCGTTAGCATTTGACCTCGCTGAGAAGGCTGAAACCCTCATTATGCGGTTAGTGATTGAAAAGTGTCCGGACTATTGTAAATTTACGTAATTATTCAATACTAGAACTCTCAAAATAAGAAATAATTATAATATTTAAACATCTTTATTGTAATTTTTAAATCAGCACAACTCAAAGTAACTCTAGATTAAAAGAATGAAACATTCAGTTCAACTAGAAGAATTCAAAAGCACTAAGGTGAAATTGCTGCAAGTGTTGTGGACAAAAATTACGGCAGCAGTCACCACAATACAAAAAGCAGAATCTAGAAAGCAGTATGAAAAAAAAATGCGCCTAGCGACGATCGCCCCTGGCAGTGTATTCTCAATTTTGATAATTGTACTGCTTCTCTTAAACGGGTGGCTCGTAGCTAACAGCGGTGATAATTTCTACGATAGCCAACTCGCCCTGGGATTTTTGGCAATAGCAAATATTGTCTTTTTAGCGGTATCGGCCGGCTCAAACGCCTCTGCTGTCGTAGCCCAAAATGATCGCCCCTCCAGCCCACCTAACGCGGGCGATCGCTTTTTTAGCCTCTCGCCAGATATGCTGTGCGTCCTTAGTTTTGACGGTTATATAACACTCATCAACCCAGCAGCAGAAAAAATACTCGGCTATTCCCCAGGAGAAATGATTGGCCAACTCTTCCTCGAATTCGTGCATCCAGACGATCGCGAAGCTACTTTAAAAGAAGCTGAAAGTATTGCTGCGGGGAATAATACCGTTGGGTTTGAAAACCGCTGGCGCTGTCGGAACGGTTCTTACAAGTGGATAGCCTGGACTGGTAGCCGTTTCTGGGAGGAAGAATTGATGTATGGTGTCGGCCGCGACATTACCGCTCAAAAACAAGCAGAAGCAGCGCTGCAAGAGAGTCAGCGTTTTGTTGAGCGAATTGCCAATACCAGTCCGAATCTTCTCTTTGTTTACGATGAAAGCGAGCAGCGAAATGTCTACAGCAACCGCGAAATCAGTGACATCCTCGGCTATACCGCCGAAGAAGTTGAAAACATGGGGAGCAATCTACTGCCCACCATCATCCACCCTGACGACTTAGCTAAATTTCCCGGATATTTTCAGCAATTAGAAAATGCTCCCGACGGCGAAGTTATTGAGTACGAATATCGGGTGCGCGATCGACAGAATTGTTGGCATTGGTTAGTGGGCCGCAATATTGTATTTAGCAGAACAGAGGAGGGAAAAATTAAGCAGCGTCTCGGTGCTGCTACAGACATTACAGAGCGCAAAATAGCAGAACAAGCTTTAGCAGAACAATTGAAACTTTCTCTATTCACTGCAGCTGTGGGAATTGCTCTAACTCAAAACCAGACTTTGCTTGCAACTTTGCAATATTGCAGCGATGCAGTTGTGTGCAATTTGGATGCTGCGTTTGCTCGGATTTGGACGCTGAATGAAGAGGGCAATGTATTGGAACTGCAAGCAAGCGCGGGGATATATACTCACATTGACGGCGCTCACAGCCGCATTGCTGTCGGTAAATTCAAAATTGGTTTAATCGCCCTGGAGCGAAAACCTCACATCACTAATTTTGTGCAAGAAGATCCCCGAGTCCAGGACAAAGAATGGACGAAACGAGAAGGAATGGTGGCTTTTGCTGGATATCCGCTAATTGTTGACAATCAGTTGTTGGGAGTAATGGCGATGTTTGCTCGCCAGGAGTTGAACGAATCAACGCTGGCTGCTTTGGCATCAAGTGCCGATGCGATAGCCCTGGGAATTAAGCGCAAACAAACAGAAGAAGCTCTCGCCAGACAACAGCAAACTTTGAGGGCAATTATTGACAACGCTCCGATCTGGGTATGGCTGACAAATGCTAGCGGGCGGATGTTATTAATTAACAAAACTTTCTGCGAAGATGTGGCTATACCTGAATCAAGATTTTTAGCAGCATCTCACTATTCGGAAGTTTTGGGATTAGAAGCATCTGCTACGTGCATGGAATCTGACGCGCAAGCGTGGAGCCAAGATATTCCCTGTTATGCTGAAGAAGCGATGGAGCTTGCTGATGGTAAAAAACATTATTTGGAGACCATTAAAACTAAGGTCAAAGATGATTTTGGAAACGCGATCGGCTTAATCGGTTTGGGTTTGGACGTTACAAAACAAAAAGAATCTCAAAGACAGTTGCAAAAGTCGGAAGCGAGATTCCGCAAATTAGCGGAGCAGGAAGCGCTGCTGAACCAGCTAGCTAGCAATATCCGCGAATCTCTGGATTTAGGTACTATTTTAGCAACAACTGTGCAGCAAATTCGCGACTTGCTGCAAGTCGATCGCTGTGTGTTTATCTGGTATTTGCCCGACGCTTCGCCACCTGCTTGGGATGTCGTCCACGAATCTAAAAATGATGATTTATTCTCGCTTTTGGGTTATTACCCTGCTGACATAAGGGGTACGCTGCCGCAAAAAATCGCTAATTTGGAAGTTTATCAAATAGATGATGTTGCAACTTTCAGCGATCCAGTAGAAAGGGAATTCTTTTTGCAGGTTGGTTGCAAGTCTGTTTTGGATTTGCCGATTAAAAGTGCCGGAGGTTTAACTGGTGTTGTTAGCTGCGTTTCTTGCAGGGAGGTTCGCAAGTGGACAAAAGAGGAAGTGGAGTTAATGGAGGTAATTGGCGCTCAATTGGCGATCGCCATCAGTCAATCTGAACTTTACACTAAAAGCGTCGATTCAGCTCGGATAGCACAAGAACAAGCTGCCAAACTCGAAGTAACTCTGTGCGAACTCCAGCAAGCTCAAACTCAGCTCGTGCAGGCAGAAAAAATGTCGAGTCTCGGTCAGATGGTAGCAGGAATTGCCCACGAAATCAATAACCCGGTCAGCTTTATTTTCGGCAATCTTACCTACACAGAAGAATACACTAGAAACCTGATGAAACTGCTGCAAATGTATCGAGATGAATACCCGGAACCTTCTCCAGCGATTCAGGAGGAAATAGAAGTTTTAGAGCTGGATTTTGTGCTAGATGACTTGCCTAAAATGCTGTCTTCTATGCAGGTGGGAGCTACTCGCATCCGGGATATCGTGCGGAGTTTGCGGAATTTCTCTCGCCTCGATGAATCTGACATGAAAAAGGTTAACATTCACGAAGGCATCGACAGCACATTGATGATTTTAGAACACCGTCTGAAAGTTCAGCCCGATAGCCTAGCGGGTACGGAGTACCATCGCCCCGCAATTCAAATCGTTAAAGAATACGGAAAATTGCCACTGGTGGAGTGCTACGCCGGACTCTTGAATCAGGTGTTTATGAATATTATTGCTAACGCTATTGACGTGTTACAAGAACCGCTAGAAAATCCGGGAATTATCCGCATTCGTACAGAGGTAGAAGGTACTCTCGCTGTGATTAGAATTGCTGATAACGGTGCCGGTATCACCGATCGAGTTAAGCAACGAATATTTGACCCATTCTATACTACCAAACGGATCGGTTCAGGAACGGGAATGGGTTTAGCGATTTCCCATTCAATTATTGTCGAAAAACATAAAGGTGAAATTAAGTGTTTATCGGTGGTGGGGAAAGGCACTGAATTTATAATCGAGATTCCGATTAAAAGGGCCGAAACTTAAATTTGTTTTTCGGCAAAAATACTAAGAATCTTCAGTGGGAAAACCAGATTTTTTTGTACTAACCTTAAGACTGACGCACCCTAAAGGCTACAACTAGAGAAAAGTTATTTTATCATAAATTTGTCTGGTGCGTATTGCCCACCCTCCAACTAAAATTGATATGATATTAAAAATCTCAAATCTCAAATCTCAAATCTCAAATGGCATTACCTCCCGGCAGTTTCGGTTTACCGCTAATTGGCGATACCCTCAAGTTTTTGCAAGATTCCCAATTCGCCAAAAAACGCCACCAGCAGTACGGGTCCCTTTTCAAAACCAGCATTTTCGGACAGCCTACCGTGTTTATGCGTGGCCCAGAGGCTAATTTGTTTGTTTTAAGCAATGACAACCGATATTTTGTTGTGACTTGGCCTCCCAGCACGAGAGCGCTTTTAGGGTCCCTTTCCTTGGCATTACAAACGGGTGCTAACCACCAAAATCGGCGCAAGTTGCTGTACCAAGCGTTTCAGCCACGAGCTTTGGCAGGCTACATCGGCGCGATGGAAAATATCACTCAGCGCTATTTGGAAAAATGGGTCAAAATGGAAACCATGACTTGGTATCCTGAACTGAGAAATTATACTTTTGATGTGGCGGGTAAGTTGTTGGTTGGGATTGATAATGGTGCGGAAACGGCGCTAGGACATTATTTTGAAACTTGGTGTAATGGTTTATTTTCGATTCCTTTAGATGTGCCTTGGACTCAGTTTGGCAAGGCGAAAAAGTGCCGCAAGCTGCTGTTGGCAGAACTTGAAAATATTATTCGAGACAGACAACAAGGAACCGCGAGTGGCAATGATGCTTTGAGTTTGCTGATTTCTGCTCGCGATGACGAGGGAAATAGTTTGAGTTTGGATGAGTTAAAAGATCAAGTGCTGTTGCTGCTGTTTGCGGGACACGAAACTTTAACTTCGGCGATCGCCTCTTTTTGCCTTCTCCTAGCTCAACATCCCGATGTGATGGCAAAAGTCCGCACCGAACAGCAGCAGTTCCCCGCTACGGAACCCCTAACCTTGGAACAACTCAAACAAATGACCTATTTAGAACAGGTGCTGCAAGAAGTGCTGCGTTTAGTTCCACCAGTGGGAGGTATTTTTCGGACAGTCATTAATGCTTGTGAGTTCGGCGGCTATGAAATTCCAAAGGGTTGGACTGTACTTTCTCAGATTAATCAAACCCATCAGGATAGTCAACTTTATCCTGAACCCGATCGCTTCGACCCCGATCGATTTAACTCCGAGCGATCGGCTAAACCGTTCAGTTACGTGCCATTTGGTGGAGGTTTGCGGGAATGTTTGGGCAAAGAATTTGCCCGGTTAGAGATGAAGTTGTTTGCGGCAAAGATTGTTCGGGAGTTTGAATGGGAACTTTTACCCGATCAAGATTTGAATTTGATCGCAGTACCGACTCCGCATCCCCGCGACGGTTTGCGAGTAAAATTTCGTCGAACAACAATGAAATAAGTAGAACCTTCAGTTATACACCCTCCTGATATTCCTCTTCTTCTTGAGAACAGGCTTTTCGGCCTGTTCCACAAGAGATGAATTTTATTGTGGGGAGTAGGGGTTGGGCTTCTAGCCCGCCCTGAAAGCCTGATTGATAATGGTGCAAGATCTCAGTCTCAATCCACATCCAATTGCATCGGCCCCAAATACTTAGTTAAATAAGGAGAAAAAACCTCATAAATCAGAGTCAATGGCTTCCCGTGATGCCAAAACAAATAGTGTCGTCCCCAAAAAGGCCCCGACTCTTCAAACGCTGATTCCAAAGCAGCCGAATTACCGCAATAAATGCCCTGCACATCGCGATACAATTCTGTCCGCAGTCTCGCTAAACTAGCCCAAATTGGCAAAGATTTATTTTGTAAATATTCGTCTACGTGGCTCGCTTCCCACCAAGAAGTCGCATAGGCTAAACGCTGTCCAGAAGCTGTTCGCAGCCACACTTGTCGGCGCAGGCGCGGCCCCGGAACCGCGACAATTTGCTGGGGCGCGCCGTCTGCGTCTTCACCCACTAAAGACATATCGATGACATCAACTTCTGTGGGTTCCCCTGTCAGTAGTTGCAGGTGACGGGTGGGGGAACCGTCGCCCAGGAGCAGTATTTGCCACGCCGGTGCGAGCTTGGTGTGGGGCAAACCCTTCTGTACTGCGTCTTCTGCTCCTTGCCACAGGGGGTTGAGAGCGTGCCAGGTGCGGCTGTTTTTGGGTGTAAATGTTGCAGTCAAGGGTCTTTACAAAACTTAATTTTTTGTTTATTATAACGCTTCTTCAATTATCCACTCAAAAATTAAAAATTGATCGACCGAGGACGATCGCCCATAGGATGTCCGGTTAAATAGTTATAATACTTCTGTTCGGGATTTTGATTCTTCCTTCTTCCTTCCTTCCTTCTTCCTTCTTCCTTCTTCCTTCCTTCTTCCTTCTTCCTTCCGCTATATGTTACGAATAACCGAAATAAAACTCCCCCTCGATCATCCTGAAGATGCGATCGCCAGTGCCATAGTCAAAAAGCTGCAAATTCCCCCCGAAGAATTGCTCAGCTATTCCATCTTCAAGCGCAGCTACGATGCTCGTAAAAAAGCAGAAATCCTCCTTGTCTATATTGTGGATGTAGAGACGACACAGGAAAAGCAACTTCTCCAACGCTTCAAAAAAGATCCTCATGTGATGCTGACGCCAGACACGAATTATCGCTATGTAGCCGAAGCCCCCAGCAATTTGACGATTCGCCCCATTGTGATTGGTACAGGGCCGTGCGGGATGTTTGCAGGTCTGATGCTGGCACAAATGGGGTTTCGCCCCATCCTTTTAGAACGCGGAAAAGCAGTGCGCGATCGCACGGTTGATACCTTTGGATTTTGGAAGAAAAAAGCAGAATTCAACCCAGAATCTAACGCTCAGTTTGGCGAAGGTGGTGCGGGTACTTTTTCCGATGGCAAGCTCTACAGCCAAGTTAAAGATCCTCAGCATTATGGGCGGAAGGTGTTGACGGAACTTGTGAATGCAGGAGCTTCACCGGAAATTTTATATATTAATAAACCGCATATTGGCACGTTCAAATTGGTGGGAATTGTCCAAAGTCTACGCGCCCAAATTGAAGCATTAGGCGGAGAAATTCGGTTTCAAAGTCGTGTAGAAGATATCCACATCGAACATGGAAAAGTGCAGGGACTTACCCTTGCCAGCGGAGAATATATTGCTAGTAATTATATAGTTATGGCGGTGGGACACAGCGCCCGCGATACTTTTGAAATGTTGTTTTCGCGCGGGGTTTACATCGAGGCAAAACCTTTTTCTATTGGTTTTCGGGTGGAACATCCCCAAACTATTATCGATCGCTGTCGTTTTGGCGATCGGGCCGGCCATAAGCTTTTGGGTGCCGCCGATTACAAACTGGTTCACCATTGCCAAAACAGCCGTTCTGTATATAGTTTCTGTATGTGTCCCGGTGGTTTGGTAGTGGCGGCTGCGTCAGAACCGGGGCGACTTGTTACTAATGGGATGAGTCAATATTCTCGCAATGAACGCAATGCTAACAGCGGGATTGTGGTGGGTATCACGCCTGAGGATTATCCCGGTCATCCCTTAGCCGGAATTGAGTTTCAGCGTCGCTTAGAAGAACGGGCATTTGAGTTAGGTGGTGGCACTTACAACGCCCCTGGGCAGCTTGTGGGGGATTTTTTGGCGAATCGCCCTTCCACGGCGCTGGGCGCTGTGCAGCCGTCTTATACGCCGGGAGTTGTGATGACTGATTTGAGCGAAAGTTTGCCAGATTATGCGATCGCAGCTATCCGCGAAGCACTTCCGGCTTTTGACAAGCAGATTAAAGGATTTGCGATGGATGATGCGGTTTTGACTGGGGTGGAAACGCGCACTTCTTCACCGATTCGGATTAAACGCAAGGAAGATTATCAGAGTTTGAATACAGAAGGTCTTTATCCTGCTGGGGAAGGTGCAGGATATGCGGGTGGAATCCTGTCGGCGGGGATTGATGGGATTAAGGTGGCGGAGGCGGTTGCTTTGAGCATATTGCAATCTTCAAACCACAAAATTTGATGCGGGATTTGAGGATTTTTAGATGGTTTGAAGATTGCCGTCAACTGTCAACTGTCAACTGTCAACCGTCAACCGTCAACCGTCAACTCTGTTCAAACAGCAGCTAAACGCGATCGAATTTCCGTATCGGTATACTCCGGCGTCCAGCCTTCTTTGGTGATAAAATAGCGCACCGCTTTAATTCTCCGGGCTGCTGTCAAATAAAACCAGTGTTCTGTATTCGCCGGCACGTTGATAAATTCTTCCGGCTGCACTGTGAGTTCGACTTGGCTGCCGTCGGGCCGCACGAAGCCGAAAATGCCCTCGCCTGCTACGATATAGCGGACTTCATCATCGGCGTGGATGTGGCACTTATCGAATTTGGACAGCATGGTGTCGAGGTTCGGAATGTCTGGGTGCAGTACAATTAAGTCGCGATCCTGATAGCCTGCACTTTCCGACAATTGTTGAAAGTAGCCGTCGAGGGCTTGCAGCACTTGCTCTTTTTGATTGTCGTCAAGAGCATCTTTAGCTAACAAATTTTGAATTTCAGCGCTGTCACCCACGGGCCAGCGGTTGAGTTGAATGTTTAAGGAACCGAGTTCTCGGGTAATGTCGCTTTGTTGAGTGTAGGTTGTACCGTTTTCGAGTCGCAGGATAGCCATTTTTGCACGTTCCAATTTTTGGGTGAGGCGATACACAGGCACTGTGAAAGATGTTTGTCGATCGCGCCTGTACCAGAATCACAATTTTAACGCTAATTTGAACAGGCTTTCCGGCCTGTTCCACAACAGTTCAATATTTGTCGCGGTAATATTGATAAGTCAGGCGCCAGCTAGCACCAGCAGCGATCGGCAATACTGATATCTTAAATGTAATTTTTGCAACAACTATGCCTACTTATACTGGAATTTCTAGCGAAGCTTTTCAACATCCCCTCGATCGCCAAGCTGAGGAAGCGCTGCGAAGCGTGCCTGGATTTGACTTAATTGCCAGCAAATTTGTAGAATTTGTCTACGAACGACCGCAATTCGTTTACCTAATGGGAAATAGCATTCAAGTTGGGCCCCGCCAATATGCCAGCATTTATCATATATTTCGGGAGTGCGTGCAGGCTTTAGATATTTTTCCAGAACCGGGTTTGTTTGTTTCTCAGAATCCCTCGGTTAACAGCTATGCCCTGGGAAAAAACCAGCCTTATGTAGAATTAAACACTGGTCTTTTAGACTTGTTGGACGAAGCAGAACTGCGGGTAGTCTTGGCTCACGAGTTGGGACACATTAAATGCGGCCATCCAACTTTAAATCAAATGGCGATGTGGGCGATGAGCGTCGCCTCGACAATTGGCGAGATGACTTTCGGGCTGGGAAATATGGTCGGTAGCGGTTTAATTTTCGCTTTTTACGAGTGGCGGCGCAAGGCAGAATTGTCGGCGGATCGGGCGGCTTTGTTGGTGACGGATGACTTGAACGGTGTGATGAAGACGATGATGAAACTTGCGGGGGTTAGCAGTAAATATGCTGACCAATGCAGTTTGCAAGAATTTATCCGCCAGTCTGACAACTATCAAGAACTCGATCGAGACAATCTCAACCAAGTGTATAAGTTTTTACTTTACAACGGCGGCCAGGGCGTGATGCTGAGTCACCCTTTCCCGGTGGAAAGGCTGAGGTATTTGCGAGACTGGGCAAGTTCCGAGGAATACCGCCAAATTAAGCTAGGGAACTACAAGCGGGCGGTAGCTGAGGGTGCGGTTGATGTGAAGTCGCAAACGCCTAATAGCGAGACGGAGGCTTTGCGCCGTCAAATTGAAGAGTTGCAGCGGGAGATAGAGAGGCAAAAATCACAGCGAAACTAAGTTTAAATTCCTCGTCCCCAGGCTGTGCCTGGGAACCAGCTAAATGTTTTGTTGAAGATTTACCGGATTTGAGGGAGGGAGAAACGTAAAAGGAAGGTAAACCAGTGAGAGACTTACTCGCAACTGGCCTCCAATCTAAAAACTGTCCCCTCCTTTCGGAAATCTGTTTCTGAGGAGGTGTAGTTTAAATCAAGAGAAGCTTATAAATCAACGGGGTTAAAAAAATGATTATTGATAACGCAATGAATACTAACAAGTCAACTTCTAATTTTTTCGGCAATGTGGGAAAAGTCGCGATGGCTCTGACTCTTCTGGCCGCCGGCATGGCATTTACAAATCCTGGGAGAGACAAATACCTAACTTATGCTTCCGGCGTACTCCAAACCGAGTTGGAAAGCACTGTGTGCAAAGATTCTCGCGTGCCCAAAGCTTTGAGCGGCATTACAGATACTTTAATCGGCAGTTGCAAAAATTTGCTGACTTCGCAGCGGGACACGATCGAAAGCTTGCTCGACAATACAACGCAGCGTCAAAATTTAGGTGTAGTCAGTATTTACACAACTGAATTAGGCAAAAAAAGCTATCAAACGGTTGGAGCTTTTGGTAATTTTGTGACGCTGCCACCTAGTTCTGAAAATGCTCAAAATTAGACTAAAATTAAGTTCAATTGTTGAAACCGGGTTTTGTAGAAAGCCCGGTTTTTGCTTACCTAATTCTCTCTCAGTAAATCTCAATAAATTCGGAGAGCGGTAGCACTTATTTTTAATGATGCTCACTAACAGAGACAAAATATTAAGTTTTCTTAAAGAAGAAAAGTTATTGTCCCACTTAATATTAACATGAACGCTATAAAGTTTGATGTTTAACAAATAAGCAGATGGCAATGCAATTAAGTAAGGGTGAAAGATTTAACATCTCTAAAGAAGCGCCCGGTTTAAAAAAAATGGCGATCGCCCTAGGTTGGCAGGTGACAGAGGCAGGACAAAGCTACGAGATTGATGTCTCTGCCTTTATGCTAGGTGCTGACGGCAAAATCCCTAACGATAAATATTTTATCTTTTACAATAATCTGCAATCCGGTGACAGTTCGGTACTGCAATTGATTCGAGATAAAAACAACCGAACTCAAGAGAATAAAACGATTTACGGCGTTATCTTAAAAAGAGTTAATCCTGAAATTGAGGAAATAACTTTTGTTGTCACTATTCACGAAGCAGAAAAAATTAATGCAAATTTTAGCAATATAAAAAAGGCTTTTATCAAAATTTACAATTTGGATACAGAAAAAGAACTTGTTCGCTATGAATTAAAAGAGAATTTTTCGCGAGAGACTGCTGTAGAATTTGGTCGCTTGTATAGAAAGAATGGAGAGTGGAGATTTCAGGCGGTAGGAGCAGGATATCAGGCAGGATTGCAGAGTTTCGTTGATAAGTATTGCAGCTAAAATAGTAGCGATCGGACAATATCGCCGGAAAATTATCATAGCAGCGACACAAGAACTCGCAGCAGGCGAAGAAACAGGAGGTAAACCGCTGTGGCATTAGTTAGTAGACGACAAAATCTGCTGGTAAGCATCGATGGTTTGCTGGGCGATCGCATCCCAGTTATAATGCTTTTTGGCATACTCTTTGCCGTTCAATCCCCGCCGTTGCCGCTCTTCGGGATTCACAAGTGCTGATTTAATTGAATTGGCGATCGCCCCTACTTCCAAAGGTCCCACCCAACCAGCTTCTGCTTGCTGTATGTCTTCCGCAATATGTATGCGATCGGAAATGGCGACAGGTACACCCGCGGCCATCGCTTCTGCTACAGCAATGCCAAAGTTTTCGTAATAAGAAGGCAATACAAACAAGTCGGCTTTTGTCAACAGTTCAACTTTTAAATCACCGCTCACAAAGCCAGTTATTGTTGTGTATTTTTCTAAGCGTGAATTGTGTATTTTACTTTTAACTTGTGTTTCATAATCAGCATCTTGGGGATTGGAACCCGCTAAAATAAAGTGAAACTCTATCCCCGATCCTAAAATACTTTCTAATGCTGGAATTAGCAAATCAAGCCCTTTTTTAGGTTCAATTCGTGACATAAATAAGATGATTGGCACTTGAGATTCCCGCAATCTCTTAGGAAACAAACCTGCTGTCACCCCCAATGGAATCACCAAATCCTGTGGCACACGCATCTTGCCTGTTAAGTCAAAATCCCGTGGCACAGGCATCTTGCCTGTGCAGTTCAAACCAAATCTTTCTGAGATTTTAGCTTCTTCTTTACTTGTGAAGTGAATTGCGGCTGCCCCTGCTAAATTAGGGCGTTCTAAAAGCGTGGCATAAATCTGTTTCAAGCGCTTTTTTTTCTGCAAATCGGCGGGGTCAAGCATACCGCAGGGACGCATAATATATGGCAACTTGTGATATCTAGCAATTGTAGCAGCGAGCGTAGTTACCGGTGAGAAAAGAGCGTGAATGTGAGCCAGGTCAAATTGTCGCGCATTTTCATTTAACCACTGCAATAAACTCAGAGAAAACTTATATCTACGAAGCGGAGAACAGCGGAAATAAATAATTTGATAACCGTTTTGTTTTATTGGTTGATTTAAGGGGACATCTAAGGGATGTTGACCGATATCTCCGTTAGAATCTGTGGTGATAATTGTGACATCAATACATCGGGAAGCGAGGGCCGCAGAAAGTCCGAGTACCATTTGACTCGGCCCGCCGTAGACGAGAGAAATTGAGGGGATTATTTGGAGAATTCGCATGGGGGATAGTTCTTTCAATCAAAATATCAACATCTCCCATAACAAATTTAATTATCTGGAAAAGGCTGCCCGTCTAGCTGTTCAGCTTCCTCTCTCTTTGTTGCTGTAATTTGGGTATTGTGAGCCATTGTTTTGGAAAATTCATACATTTCACTGGCTTTTGCTTCCGCCGCTTTCACAATTTCCAGGATTTCCTGGAGTAGGCTTTCATCAGGTAATTGTTTCATGGCAATGCTTCTAATCTCTCAACTACTTTGTCAATCATAATTCTTGATTCAGGAGCCATATGTAGCAAGGCTGCTAAATAATCTCCTGCTTTTTGAACATCTTCATCGGGCACACCAGCCATCAATACATTGCCCACAATGTGTTCTGCTTGTAAGCGAACACCTGATACGCAGAATTGAAAATTACTGATCGAAGAAAAGTATTGCATCAGTATTTCATTCTGGGGAAAAAGAGACATTGCTCTTCTAAGCGCAAAAAGTCCCAGCGTTGCTTGGCGCTCAGTATCGTCTAGTACCTGGTAGAGTTCGCTAACCAAAGAGCGTATGTCGGGAGGAATAGACATTTACCACAGTTTTTTTTATTTAACACTTGCATTATAGCTAAAAGTTACAACAATTCTTTGTAGAATTCCAATAACTGCTCAGCTAAAGCTTTATTTGTATAATTGCTCATCGCTCTATGATAACCCCGATCGCCCAAATCTGCGACTAACTGCCGTTGCTCCATCAATTGCTGCAAACACTCGCGCAAAACCCCTGCATTTCCCTCGGGGAATATTAACCCCGCATCGCCGATGACGTGGGGAATTTCCCCGCAGTCGGAACCGATAACCGGAATTTGACAGGCCATCGCTTCAATTAAAACGTGACCGAATTGTTCTTTCCAGCCCACAGTGGTCAAAGTTTTGAATTTATAGCTGGTTTGCGAGGGCAATACCAAACAGTTCATTAAGTTAATGTAGGGGGGAATCTCTTCGTGGGAAACGCTTTCTATCCAGATTATTCGATCGCTGATCCCCCATTCAATACATTTTTCGGCGAGGTACGTCCGCAATTTTCCTTGTCCTACTAACAGCCACTTCCAAGGGATTTTTTTCAAATCTGCCAAGGCCTCACCTAAAGTTAACAGTCCTTTTTCTTCGACAAATCTCCCTACAAATCCTACCACAAAGTCGGTCGGTGCAATGCCGAACCTGCCGGATAAATCAGCGTCTTTACCAGTGCGGCGAAACAAAGTTTCATCTACTCCGAGTTGTGGCATTACTTTTACCGCACCTTGATAGCCCCGCTGCCGCAAAATTTTAGCCCCATCTAAGTTGCCTGCAATAATTCCGTCGGTGTGCTGAAGATTGTAATTTTCTAAGACTGAAACCGGCCAATTCAATTGATAAGGCAGATTCCACCAGGTAAACAATATATTTTTTGCCTTTAATTTAAGCAGTTTATTTAATAAAATTAATTGAGCGCAAGCAAGGGATTTTGAACCTTGTTCAACTTGGATGATCTGGGGTCTAAAGTTTTGCAAAACTTTAATTAAATCACAACCAAAGCTTAGCAATCCTTGATTGTTTTGGCTAAAGTTGGACACAGGGATGACTTTAAAGGAACCATTTTGATAAAATTCAGTTTCTATAATTTTATTTTGTACGCCTCCAGGTTTCCAACGCTGCGGCACTACAACTGTTACTTCAATATCGGGTTCTAGGTTTGCTAATATCTTGAATTTTTCCCGGTTAATGTCCACAATATAGGTGTGACTGGCAACGAGAATTCTCATTTAGGGGAAGGGGGAAGGAATAGGGAATTATTGATCGTTAATATTGTCTTGATGGCTGTAAATTTGTCCATCATTCCACAGAGATTGAATTACTGTATTTATAGCACTGAGAAAACCCAAGATATAAAAAGCAAATCTAGTTATAATTTTAATGGGCGAGTGGCTTTTATAACAAGGCGGATTTCCCAAAACGTGGCAGTCAAACAGTTTGGCAAAAAATCGCAGGCATTGAAAGGCTGTTAAATTTTTCAATCCCATTAGAAAGTGATTGTGATAGAATGTGATTTGATATTCGATCGATCGCGTGCTGACATCGTGACACCCGCCGCTCTCTTCCCCCAAGTGAACTAAACACGCATTGGGATCGTACCAAATTTTCATGCCAGTCGATCGCAATCTCAAACAAAAATCCGACTCCTCCCGCACCGCACTCCCTGTAAACCGCTCGTCAAACCTCAGCCCCCACTCGGCAAAAACCTGCCGGCGAAATGACATATTGCAGCCTCTAGCCGAGAGCACCTGCTGCGGTTTTACTGTATGCACCAAATCGATAAAATACCAGGCAATGCCCGCATCCATCGCTTCTGAGGGCAAATATTCGATCGCCAAATCCCCTCCAGAATTATCTAGTTTCATTCTGTCAAAAACCCGACCCGCCACACATCCCACATCGGGCTTTTCTAAATAGTTGTCAGCGTGAGCCGCTAAAAAACCCTCTGGCAATTGTACATCATCATCAATAAATAAAATAATCTCTCCAACTGCGCGGCGCACTGCATAATTTCGAGCTGCAGGCAAACTTGCCCAATCTACCCGAAACCACCGAATTTTGCCAGCATTTGCCAATTCCTCTAAATAAACTTGAGTTTCCGACTCGTGGGTGCGAGTTTGATCGATTACCAACAATTCAAAATTCGGGTAATTTTGCCGAAGCGCATCAGCCAATGTCTCTCGCAGAGGTTGCTCGCGGTTGTAGGTGGGGATCACAACAGAAATCATCATTTGCAGTTGCCGCCTTCATTATTTCTCTACACGCCAAAGCCAGACATCGCCGGGTTTGTAAACTGGTGTGATTTGATATTTTTGCACTTTTTCTAGTTCAAATTGCAATGCTTCTGTAGGTCGGTAGAGAAATACATCGCTAAAACCATCAGGAATTGTGACTTGTTCAGGTTTAACTGCCAGCAAAAACTGTACTTGCGGCTTCAGCAGATAGCTGACAGACAGTATTTTTCCTGTGATGTTGTTGCCTCCGTGAGTGATTACTAAAGGTTTTTTCGCTTGATTGAAAATCGCTGCTACTTGCGGATTATATTTAGTGCTAGAAGGATACTTATTCCACCAAAGTTGGGACTGTGAGCTGACGGCACAAGAAACTATTCCACTCGATATTAGCGCTATTAAACAAAGCTGCCACAGCTTTTGTTGGCGGCGATGGGTGGCGGCTGCAATTTTAGTAGTGAATAGATAGGCAACAGCTATCTGGATTGCTAAAATATAGGGAACCATATAGCGATCGGCAACGCCTCGCACTACTATCAATACTATCGCTGTAATTCCGATCGCTGTCAATACAAACAGCGAAACTCGTTTGGGAGTTGAGCGGCAGAGCGAGTATAGTGAATGTGCGATCGCTAACAGTAATACGGCTACTACAATCAGTCTGATTAAATCTGTAGCAAGACCGCTTGCACCCAATTTGATAATTCCGCCCGCCCAATGCGTGTCAATAAACATTCGGCAGGTCAGGAGAATTAAAGGTTGAAGTGAAGACATCAAAGGCAGGGAAAAGCGGGGTAAACCTACTGTTGCCTCGATTTTTTGAGAGTTATACACTAATACCAAAATCCAAGGAGCAAAAATCATTATTGCTGCCACTGAAGCTAGTAAATAAGCAATTAATGTTGTGCTAAAACGACAATTTTCTGTGATAATTACATAGATGCCGTGGGCGAATACTACTAAAAAAAATAATAAACTACAATACAGTCCTAAAGTCAGGGCGATCGCATAAATAAACCAAACAGCCTTGCTCAATTTAGATGTGCTGGGAGAATTTTGTAGGGCGATCGCCCGCAGCAGAATTGCATTCGACAGCAAGACGAGGACTGCAAACATCATGTAGGGTCTTGCCTCTTGCGCGTACAAGACGTGAAAAGGTGAAACAGCAATGATTGTAACAGCCATCCATCCCACAGACGCAGAGCGAAATAATTCCCAGCACAGCCAATAAATGCTGGGAAAAATTAACAAACTAATCAAAGCTGAAAGACTTCTGACAGTCGCCACTTGCGGGCCGAACAACTGCACCCAAAACCTGGCTAAAATAAAATACAGAGGCGACAGTTGAGGTTCTTCTGTAGCTAAACCTTTAACAGTATCCAACCAAGTTTTTTCGGGACTTATCTGCTGGTATTTCCGCTGCAAATCTGCGACGCTAATTGTTTTGCCTTGAAAATCTTGCTGCACCATTTCCGTCCAGGTGTAGCCAGAAATTCGCAGCGAGGTGATAGATTCGTCGAACGAGTAGACTTTGCGATCCAGATTACTAAAGCGAAACCATATCCCCGTTATTAATATGACGACAATTAAAATTTTTAACGAAAGTCGATGCAGCCGCCCATTTTGAATTGATTTGGTGTTCATACAATCAGAAATGGGGAAATGAAGAAAGAAGGATTTAGTTATTTAGAACAGAGGGAATAAGCAAGAGGGAATAAAGAATGAAAAATTGGTTTCAATAGCCCCTATATTTATCTAGAGGGTTCTTCCTTCTTCCTTGTTCCTTGTTCCTTGTTCCTTCTTCCTTCAGATTAATTCCCCATTTCCATCAGATAGCTATGTGTTGCTGAACGGCTAAAACTAAATTTTCAGTCCAGAAATTAGCCAATTCGGCGCTGGCAGCTTCCACCATAACTCGAATTAGCGGTTCAGTGCCAGAAGCGCGCACCAAAACCCGTCCCTGTTCGCCCATTGCTGTTGTAGCACGTTCGATCGCCTTTTGCATTGCCTCGCACTCGTGCCATTTCAGGCGTTTTTCGCGATCGTCCACCCGAATATTTCGCAACAACTGCGGATAAGTTTGGAAACTGCCACTTACCAATTGTGCCAAAGATTGCCCGGACTGGCGCACCAGCGAAGCCAAATGCAAAGCTGTCAGCAAACCGTCGCCGCTGACACCATAATGCGGACAAAGAATGTGTCCCGACTGTTCGCCCCCCAACATCGCACCAGTGCGCTGCATTTCAGCGTGAACGTACTGATCTCCGACGTTGGTTCTAGTTAGTTTGCCGCCCAATTCTTCCCAAGCTCGCTCGAAGCCGAGGTTAGCCATTACAGTAGAAATAATTAAATTGGATGGTAACTGTTGGGAGTCGCGCAACTGCCGGCCCCACAGATAAAGAATGTAATCGCCGTCAATCGTTCGACCTTGGTTGTCAACACACAAAACTCGATCGGCATCGCCGTCAAAAGCAAATCCCAAATCGGCATTGTGTTCCAAAACAGCCGCTTGCAAACTGTCGAGATGAGTAGAACCGCAGTTAACATTAATGCGAGATCCATCAGGAGAGTCGTGCAAACAGATTACATCCGCCCCCATTTGCGCGAACACCGCCGGACCCAAACCCGCAGCCGCCCCCCAAGCCAAATCCAAAACTATCCGCATTCCCTCCAAATTCATCTGTTGCAGCGAATCACAGAGCGAAGTGGCATAATCTTTAACCAACTCAGACCGATGGTAGTGGTGTCCCCAAGCCAAGCTAGCAACCGGAACCTTTGCCCCCCGGATTCCCGCTTCGATTTGTTCCTGCAACTGCTGCGACAGCTTGGAGCCGTTTGAGCCGAAAAATTTAATGCCGTTGTCTTCTGGGGGATTGTGAGAAGCCGAAATCATCACTCCGCCGACCGACTCCGAAACGCTTGCCAGATAAGCAACGCAGGGAGTGGGACACAATCCCAAATTCCACACTTCTAAACCGGCGGCCGTCAAACCCGCTGACAGCGCCATTGCCAGCATATCGCTGGAATTCCTGCTGTCTTGCCCCAAAATCACAGGCCCCTGGTTGGGGGTATTTTGGCGTAGAACTTGTCCGGCCCAGAAGCCCACTTGCAAGGCTAGGGGTGCATTCAGCAATTCTCCAACTTTCCCGCGAATGCCGTCTGTGCCGAAGAGTTTGGTATTTGGCAGGGAGAGGCTATTTCCCAGCAGAATCGTATCCAGTTTGGCTGGCTGTACCGAGTTAGCAGCCGGAAACTCGCTGCCACGAGGGCGCGAAGGTGTCTGAACCATATTCACTCCTTTAGGAATATTCACACTCACACTTTGGGTTCATGTTACAACTGAAAGTCTTTATTTTCAGCGTAAACTCCATTTATTTCGTCGATCGCTCAAGCAACTTGCTGTGACAACCTACGCACAAAGCTTAACTTCATCGGAAAAATTTGTATTGTACCCAAGGGAAAAACTTGGACTCCCGGGCGCGCCAACGCCATGAAACCCGGTTTCTTTCTGCGTCGAGGAGTGAGGCTGCTGCTGTTTGAGCCTGTCAGCCACTGCGTGTGTAGAAGGTTAATGCTGTATTGCCGTATATTTTATGGCGGCAAATTTCTAGACCGGAAATCGGTTGTATCGATCGCTCCGGGCTGTGTTCGATCGCGATTTCGCCGTTTGGTGCTAGCATTTCTTGGCTGGCGATCGTGTTTAACACAGGTTCGTACAAGTCGCTAGCGTAGGGCGGATCGAAGTAAATGCGATCGAACTGCTGCCCCGCTAGTGCCGCCAATTTCGCCGTCGCGTTTCCCCGCAGTATTTGGAATGTTTGGGACGAGTCTGCTACTTGCTCCCAGTTTTCGCGGATAATCGCACAAGCTTTCGCCGACTGTTCGATGCCAGTGACACTCGCGGCTTGACGACACAAAGCTTCTGCACCCATCGAACCGCTGCCGGTACAAATGTCAAGCCATCTGCAATCTGCGATCGTCCCTTGCCAAATATTAAATAAAGCTTCTCGGACTCGCGAAGGTGTAGGGCGAGTTGCGAGTCCCGGCAGGGTTTTTATTTGGCGGTTGCCAGAGATTCTTAAACTCATTTAGGAAGAAGGGATAAGAAAGAAGGAATAAGAAATAATACTGTTAAAAATGTCAAACCCGGTTTCGGCAATCTACCGGGTTTTTCAATATTCATGCACCTAAGCAGGTACTTTTTCCCTCACGAGAGTGACAAAATTTGACAGCATTTGCAATCCCGTACTCGAAGACTTTTCCGGGTGAAATTGCACGGCCATCAAATTGTCTTTAGCTATAGCCGCCGTCACGTTTTGACTGCCGTGACTCACCATTGCCGATCGCACTTCCCAATCAACTGGATCGACATAATAAGAATGCACGAAATAAACCCAAGGATCGGACGGTAAATTTTGCCACAGCGGGCAATTCTGCTGAGTAAATTGCAATTGATTCCATCCCATGTGGGGAATTGTCAAACCCGGTTCCGAGCGAAATCGGCGCACTTTTCCCGCAATAACGCCCAATCCCGGTTCTACACCTTCTTCGGAACTTTCAAACAGAATTTGCAAACCCAAACAAATGCCTAAAAAAGGTTTTCCCGATGCGATCGCCCTTTTTATCGGTTCTATCAAATTGCGCGATCGTAAATTCTGCATTGCCGGGTCAAACGAACCAACTCCCGGCAAAACCACCGCATCAGCCTGCTCGATTATAGCAGGAGAATCTGTAATTTTTGGCACTGCACCCACATTTTCCAAGCCTTTACAGACTGAGTGCAGATTGCCCATGTCATAGTCTACTACTGCAATGACAGACATTGACTTACTTGCCTTATATTATCAATATCAGTATTATTGCACAAATATGACAGCGAAAATCCTGCTAACCTCATTTGATACTTGGCTTCCCCATCAGCAATCCAACTCTTCGGACGACTTATTAGCCAAGATTTCCCAAATCAAATCTTTGCCTGATTCCCTGACTTTTTTGAGGAAACTGCCAGTAGATTTTCAGCTAGCACCTAATTTAGCGATCGCCCAAATCAAGCAACTCCAACCCGATACTATTATCTGCTGCGGCATGGCCGAAAGCCGGCAAAAGTTAACCGTAGAATCCTGCGCTTGTTGCGAGAGCGACATTATGAAAACAACAGTTAATCTAGAACCGCTAGTCGCTGATTTAGCTGCAACAGAAATCAGTCACGAAGCCGGAAAATTTGTTTGCGAAGCTCTATATTATGCAGTTTTAAAACACCTTGCAGATTCTCAACTTAGCACCAAATGTATTTTCGTACACGTACCAATTTTGACAGAAGAAAATGCCGACAAAATTGTCGCCGATTTTTTATTAATTTTAACTCGCCTCCCTTAACAACTGACAACTGACAACTGCCAGTTGCCAATTGCCAACTGTCAAGTCTTTAGCCGCCGTAATTCCAACCCGTGCTTTCTAGCAGCAACGGATTGCCTTCTCGGTGGACGCCTGCGGCCACAACTTCTCCCACATAAACCGTGTGATCTCCGTGTTCCACAGAACCGACAACTTTGCACTCGATGTAACCCAGAGAATCCGAGATAATCGGACAACCAGTTTCCGCGCCCGGATAAAATTCTACATCCTCAAATTTATTGCCAACGCGGCGCTGCTGTTTAAAGAATTTCTGGGCTAAGTCTTTTTGCCCTGCTTCTAGGAAACTCAAAGCAAAGACACCGCTAGCTTTGATCATGGCGTGGGATTTGGAGTCTTGCTTGACGCAGTTGACAACTAAGGGAGGGGTAAAGGAAGATTGCATCACCCAGCTAGCGGTGAAACCGTTGACTTCCTCCCCGTCTTGGACACCGCAGATGTACAATCCGTGAGGGATTTTCCGCAGGATGGTTTTTTTAGCTTGTTCGTCTAGCACGGGCTTACCTGTTCGATCGATAATTCTACACCGCCCAGTTTACCAATGTCGTGCCCCAAACCCAACTGTCTTAAGGGCGATCCCCATACCGAAACTGTTGAGATTGCCAATATTGTTTTTTTCGATACCAAATCTTCTGCTTCCCCCAACATTTATTTTTATTAACTTAAATTAAGTTGCTCGGATTTGTTTGCAACTAACTATATGCTGTGTTAAAACTTTAGCCATTAAGATTGCACTCTCAAAGTAGTCCCTCAATTAGTTAATAAAATCGGAGATAATTCGATGACAGAATCGTTTAAGCGGAACTTTGGTTTAGGTCTTTTAGCCGTCAGTATATTATCTCTAATTTGTTTCGGCATAATAGGGATTGGCAGAGACGGTCAACTCAATGCTGATGGTGGCGTCCTTTACGCTGCTGGACGTGCTTGGCTTAAGGGTTTAAATCCCTACAACCACGATTTCCTCGTTCAAAGTGTAGCAGGAATAAAGGAAATTGACGGCCTGGAAAATGCCGCTTTCTTTTATCCTCCTCCATCAGCGACATTGTGTATGTTTGTCGGTCTGTTCGATTACTCCGTTGCCAAATTCGTCTGGCTCTTACTCAACTTGCTGTCAATCGCAGCTATTATTGCGATGACAGTTCGCACCATCAACCAACATCAAAATAATAGTGAAAATCAACTCGGCATTTGGGTAATCAGTGCGATGATTATCGGCAACCCATTCACTGCCCACGTTGTCTGGATGGGTCAAACTTCTTTGATCGCTTTTGCTGCGACAATGGGTGCTTGGTTCTTTAGCCAACGGCAAAAATTTGTATTAGCAGGAATCTGTTTGGGTGTAGCCAGCTTTAAACCGCAACTATGCTTATTGCTCGGTATTTGGTTTTTGCTAGAACGGAACTGGAAAATACTAGCTGTAGCCTTCGCAACTGTTACAATTATGAGCGTTTACCCATTGGTGCTGTACGGCGGGCCCGTTGGGATGCTGGCAGCGTGGCATCAAGGAATTCAAGACAGCTATAGCTCTTTGCCTTTCAATCAACCGGGGTTTCAAGATAAAGTTGGTATGGAAAGTCTTTTTGCTTCTTTAGGCTTGAAGATACCGGCTATCAAGATTGTGGCAGTAATTTTAGCGGTTCTGCTGTGGGTGTTCCGCAATAGAATTAATCGAGAAGATGTCTTGGCTCTGCTGATGGGTATATCCTTCACATTTCTCGGATATACTCACGTTTACGATTATGTAGGTTTGTTCCCGATTCTGACCTCGCTGTGGCTGTACTGTAGCAATAACCGCAATGCTTTGCTCACCAGTATTGCTTTAGTTTTTCTGCTCTTTTTTCCGAGACGTATATTTTTAGCAGCGGGCCTGCCTTTTTTGATTCACTGGAGAACAATTGTTGTTTTGATGCTGGTAGTTGGTGTTCTTGCATTCAGCATGAAAGCTAAATCTCGTCAAGGATTTCAGCAAGAAATGGCTTGATTTTCGCAGAGTTGCCAGGGGCAGAAATTATCATAAGGGGGGCTTGCCTCATAAACCCGGTTTATACGAAAAACAGCCTGGTTGGGCGACTAAATATCTACGAATAAACCGGGTTTATGAACTTCAAAACTCATCGAGAGGCGAAGGGGTGCGAAGAACGAAGAAATCTCAAAACTATGGTGCAACTCCGTGCTTCTTAAACCAATCTTGCATCCGTTTCCAAGCATCCTTAGCCTCTTTTTCGCGGTAAGTGGGCCGATAGTCGGCGTTAAAACCGTGTGGCGTATCTGGATAAAGCACAATTTCGGAACCGCTGCTGCCAGTTTTGAGAACTTCCCGCATTTTCTCGACTGTATCGTTGGGAATTGACTGGTCTTTGCCCCCGTAAAGCCCCAATACGGGCACTTTCAAACTGGCTGCAATGTCGATCGGCTGTTTGGGAGTTAAATCCGTAGAATTGCCCACCAAACGCCCGTACCAAGCCGCGCCAGCTTTGACTTTGGGGTTGTGGGAAGAGTACAGCCAAACAGTTCTGCCACCCCAGCAAAATCCTGTAATTCCCAACTTATTAGTATTGCCTTTTCCGGACTTTTGTGCCCACTCTACGGTAGCATCTAAATCAGACATAACTTGAGCGTCGGGAACTTTCGAGACAACTTTGCTAATAATTTCTTGGATGTCGGTAATTTTAGAAACATCACCTTCACGGGCAAACATTTCTGGGGCGATCGCTAAATAACCTAATTTGGCAAAACGGCGGCAAATATCTTGAATGTGTGCGTGAACTCCGAAGATTTCTTGAATTACTAAAATTACTGGAAAATTGCTGCCGCTGGCTGGCATGGCTCTGTATGCTGGAATTGAGCCGTCTTTTACAGGAATTTTTACCTCACCTGCAACTAAACCAGCAGCATCCGTATTGATAACGGCAGCCGCAATAGGATGAACTGCTAAGGCAAATCCGGCGCTTAATGTGGTGACAGTGATAAATTGTCTGCGAGTTAAATCAGTCATGGCGATTTTAGATTTTAGATTTTAGATTTTAGATTGGGCAATTGAGAATTGGGAATTGGTAATTGGTTATTTCATAATTGCTCCTTCTTCCCTCTTCCTTCTTCCTTCGATGGTCGGAAAAGCCGATCGTGCTCTGGATGGTACAAGCGCGATCGCCCTTCTGCTGATTTTCCCAACGCCGGACTAATAACGTACATTGTCGTTCTGATCAAATTATTTTCGCGCGTAGCAACTGCCAATTTGTCAAGGGCAACTAGCACAATTTTTTCATCCGGCCAACCCAACCGATAACAAATCGCTACAGGCAAATCCGATGGGTAATGTTCCATCAATTTAGCTTGAGCCTGTTCGACATGGCGGGCGCTCAAATACAGGCACAAACTCGCTTGATGAGCCGCTAAACTCGCCAATTCTTCGCGTTCCGGTACTTCGGTTCGGCCGCTAATTCGGGTCAAAATAATTGTCTGCACAACTCCCGGAACTGTCAACTCAATTTTAAGTTTAGCCGCCGCAAGTTGGAAAGCGCTAATTCCCGGAATTACCTCAAAAGCAATTCCCTCGGAAGCCAAAGCTTGCATTTGTTCGCCGACGGCCCCGTAGAGACAGGGATCGCCCGAATGGAGGCGGACGACGCTTTTCCCCTCGCGCACTCGTTCCACCATCAAAGGTACAATCTCTTCGAGGGTCTTATCCGCAGTTTGGATCACTTCAGCATCTGCGCGCACCCCCTGCAAAATTTGCTCTGGAACTAACGAATCAGCAAATAATATGACATCGGCTGCAGCCAGTAATTTTTGAGCCTTAACAGTCAACAAATCCGGGTCTCCCGGGCCTGCACCTACAATGTATACCCCTGGAATTAGGGCTTCAATCTCTGTCAAACTCATTGCTGCTAAAAAATTTGCTAAATTTACGGACTCTTCCGGATGTACCTATTTTACTTGGAAGTAAGAGATGGTAGATGCACCCTGGTTTTGAACCCTAGAGACTAACCTCTCTGGGGTTTTTTATTGATCCTCTGGCAATTTCTGAGTGATCTTTGCCCGATCGCTATTGGGGGAGACAACATCGGGTAAAGGCCGATCGAGCAGATAAAGCCAAGCTAACCCGCCCAAACCTAAAACAATCCCAGTCAAGCTTACCATTTGCGCTGTCCGTAGCGGCCCGAACATCAAACTATCAGTCCGCAATCCTTCAATCCAGACTCGACCGGAACTGTAAGCTGCGATATAAACCAAAAATAAAGCACCAGTTTTCAAGCGAATTTTGCCCTGCAAATCGCGGAAAAACAAAGTCAGAAGCAACCCAAATACTGCCAAATTCCACAGGGATTCGTAGAGAAATGTGGGGTGGAAGTATTCAAAATTAGCGTAAGCGGGCGGGCGGCTGTTTGGGGGAATATAAAGTTTCCAGGGCAAATCCGTAGGACTGCCAAAAGCTTCGGAGTTAAAGAAATTTCCCCAGCGTCCGATCGCCTGACCGAGAATGGCCGAAGGTGCGATTAAATCTGCCAATTGCCAAAAAGAAACTCGCTGGATTTTCGCAAAAATTAAAGCTGCGATCGTGCCACCCAAAATCGCCCCGTGAATGGCAATTCCGCCTTTCCAAATCGCAATAATATCCTCTGGCCTCTGGGCGTATTGCTGCCACTCGAAAGCTACGTAATAAATTCGAGCACAGGGAATAGCGCCCAGAACCAGCCAAATTGCCAAATCGCCCAGCAATTCAGGGTTGACGCGGCGTTTTTGGGCCAAGTATTGGGACAGACTCACCCCAATTAAGACGGCAGAAGCTATCAATAGCCCGTACCAGCGGATGGCTAGAGGGCCGAGTTGAAAGATAATCGGGCCTGGCGATGTAAATTGAAACGCTAAGGGCAGCGCAAGAATATTTAGCACCATAAAAGTTGCATTAATTGTGATGGAAAGCAGTTAAATTTTGCATACCCTTTAACAAACTACAGAGTTTATTTTAGGTGGCTGCTGTCATTTATACGCAATTTTTGGGGAATTTTGCCAAAAATTAACTTTGTTGTCGAGATTTTTGTTATTGCAACCTTGTTGACGTGGCACGACGGACTCAAAGGCTACACTCAGAATCACAAAATTACCTTGAAATGCGTCCAGGAATATACAACAGGTTGCAGGTTTATGAAGTACACCCGCTTATCGATCAATTCCCGTCGGGACAAGGCACTGCCGTCTCCATACTGCACTTCATAAACCGGGGATACGCTGTAAGCATCAGTGAGGCTTGACATAAAAAAACTATGGGTGTTAGTATGCACTCATCAAAAAAAAAATATTGTGACACCATCCAAATTTTATATTCCTTCCTTGGACGGAATTAGGACGATTGCTTTTCTCATTGTCTTTTTATCTCATGCAGGGGGCGAGAAGATTTTCCCTGGACCCTTTGGTGTAACAGTGTTTTTCTTTTTAAGCGGATATTTGATCACAACTTTGCTGAGACGTGAATATGAACAAAACCAATTCATTAATTTAAAACATTTTTATTTACGACGTATTCTGCGAATTTGGCCTGGGTTTTATCTAGTCTTATTTCTAGCCTCTATCTTGACATGGATAGGTGTACTTGAAGGAGAAATTAAACTACCAGCTTTTTTAAGCCAGGCTCTCCATTATTATAACTATTATGCAACTTTTTTTGTTGATGGTGACGCCGTAGCTCCTGGTAGTGGTGTATATTGGTCTCTGGCGGTGGAGGAACACTTCTACTGTCTTTTCCCTTTTCTCTACATAAGTTTACTCAAAATGCGTGTGAGTCCCCAAAGGCAAATGTTAATTATTTGGGGACTTTGCTTAGCTATTCTAATTTGGAGATGTGTTCTAGTGTTTGGCATGGGAGCCGTTGAAAATAACATCATTTTTTTATCTGATACCAGAATAGATAGTATATTGTTTGGCTGTGCATTAGCGGTCAATGGCAACCCAGTATTAGATCCTCCCTATGGCTCTGATAGACTGTGGAAGTATTTCGTACTACCAGCCGGAATTACTGTAATTATTTTGTCGTTTATATGTGATTCTAGTGAATTTGAAAGTACAGTGCGTTACACTATTCAAGGTATGGCACTACATGGTCTTTTTATTGCTGCTATCCGTTTTCCCGATTGGGGAGTATTTCAAATTCTCAATTGGAATTGGATGCGGTTTATTGGTTTGCTTTCATACTCGCTTTATTTAGTACACCATACTGTAATTAACGCTGTTGATCTTTATTTACCTCAAATTTATGTGGCTTTGCAAGGAGCTATCAGTATGCTGATTTCTATTATATTAGCCTATGCAATGTATAGGTATATAGAACTGCCATGCGGAAAGCTACGCAAGCAGTTGTCATCCTCATCAAGTTAAGTGCCAGAAAATATTTACCAAGTCTATTTTCGCCAATTTCGTCACCGATCGGCGGCCGCTTTGGTCCAGAAGTTTTAATATAGAGGGTGGCTTAAAATTTTGTGATGACCTATGTCTCCTACTTCCGTTTCTCAGGTGTACTCTTCTGGTAATTCCAAGGGTGCGAATCAGTCTCGCAAGACTGCTGCTTTGGCTGTTGAGTCGGGTAAAATTCCGCCCTTGCTGGGGGCGAGTTTAGCTGAGTTAACGGAGTGGGTGCAGCAGCAGGGACAACCGGCTTATCGGGGAAAGCAGTTGTACCAGTGGATTTATGAGAAAGGTGCGCGATCAATCTCTGACATTTCTGTATTCTCGAAACAGTGGCGCGAGACTGTTGCTAAAATTCCGATCGGGCGATCGACCATTCACTATCGATCGGTCGCACCAGACGCCACGGTAAAGTATCTCTTAAAATTGGCAGACGGTCAAATCATTGAAACAGTAGGCATTCCCACCGATAAACGGCTGACTGTGTGCGTCTCAGCCCAAGTTGGCTGCGCGATGGGCTGCGACTTTTGCGCTACCGGAAAAGGCGGTTTCAAGCGCAATTTAGAAAAACACGAAATCGTCGATCAAGTCTTGACAGTACAGCAAGATTTCGGCCGCCGAGTCAGCCACATCGTATTTATGGGAATGGGCGAACCCCTGCTGAATTTTGATAATGTTGTAGCTGCTGTCAAGTGTTTGAATCAAGACGTAGGAATTGGACAGCGAAACATCACCATTTCCACAGTAGGAATTCGCAATCGCATCAGCCAACTAGCCGAACATCAACTGCAAGTTACCCTCGCCGTCAGCCTCCACGCTTCCAATCAAAGATTGCGCGAAGAGTTAATTCCTAGCGCCCGCCCTTATCCTTTGGGTGAGTTAATCGCAGAATGTCGGGAATATGTGCGATCGACTGGACGCAGATTGAGTTTTGAATACGTGCTTTTAGCAGGTGTGAATGACTTGCCGGAACACGCAGCCGAGTTAGCAACTCACTTGCGCGGTTTTCAGTGTCACGTCAATTTGATTCCTTACAATCCGATTCAGGAAGCTGAATACAAGCGACCGACTCCCAATCGAATTAACAGTTTCGTTGCGACTTTGAAGGAAAAGAAAATTGCAGTTAGCGTGCGGTATTCTCGCGGCTTAGAAGCAGATGCAGCCTGCGGACAATTGCGGGCATCCGAGGTTTAGGATTGGATTTTTAACCGCTAAAATTTGTCGTAGGGTGCGTTATACCTGAGATGTTGCACATTCTCAATTAGCCTTTTGCGGGCGGGCAGGATGCCCACCCCACAAGAAAACTCCATCTTTGTGGAACAGGCATCTTGCCTGTTCTTGAGAATGGTGCAAGATGTGAGTTAGACCGCGTTATTTTATCAATCATCGATAAACTACTTTGTGACGCACCATACTAAACTCTTTAAGCTGTTCTGCCTTTAAATTGTCTGTCCAAAAAAATCAAAGTCTTGTGGGGTGGGCGTCTCGCCCGCCCTGAATATACAATTTAAATGCGCGACAGCTTACAAGCGTTTAACAAGTATCCACCGCAACTCTAACGGCGGTGTTTGTTGCACAGAAAATAAATCGCGCCCGCTAGCCCAACTGACAAACCAAGGTGTCGGGGGCCACGCCGAGTCAGGCAAATGTTTTTGTTCGTATTCAATCACAGATTCATCAGAAATAATTTCTAACGGCAAACCCTCTATTGCTGCTTGCAATTCTTGTCTGGTAATCAGATAAGACCAACACAATTCAGACATTTGTTTTGCCATTTCATCGGGTTCGTACCCATCTACAGCTAAGAAAGCACTGAATAAGATAAACCCGCCGCTTAAAACAGCATCTGACATTTTGCCGAGGAACAGGCGGACTTGTTCGAGGTAGCGGAAATGAGAGAGAACTTCGGTAGCAATGGCTAATTTGTACCGATAAGTTTTCATCCTCAATAAAGGATCTAAAACGTCGCCTTGGGTGACATTGATCGGCAAGTTTTCGGCGGTGGCTGCTGCTGATAGTTTCTCGGCAAATATCGGTGTTAGTTCGATCGCATCCACGGAATGGCCTAACCTTGCTAAAGGCAAACTATTGCGCCCTGGGCCGGCACCGACATCTAAAATAGGTGCTTTTTCCGGTTCGCCTAATTCGGCCGCAATGGCGATGACTTTGGCATCGGGATGGCTGCCAAATAAAGGTTCGGGGCGAATATCCGGCCAGCTATGATATTTCTGAGCCATCGATTCGATTTGAATCTTGGTATTCAGAGTAATGCCGCCGGCTAAACCGGTTTGGGAATTGGCTGGAAAGTATGAGACTATTAGATTAGCGTGGGGGGAATTTTTGAATCCTTCTGCTAAGGCGTTGGCGATTAATGTTCGCAAGTTTTCGGCTTGGGCAGCGTCGATGTTTTGTCCGAGAATGTTTAAGAAGTCTGACAGTAATTTAAGATAGTCGTCTAGCATCGATGGCAAGCAAGGCAGATAGAATTCTCCTTTGATGCCGATGCTCTTTTTGAGCCTTTCTTTGAGAATTAATTTCAGGCGATTCGAGTCTGTCAGCGGCGGGCCTGTTTCGGGTGATGCGCTGACGGGCAATGCAGGGATAGATGCGGCACTGGTGAGGTTTTTAGTCACAATATTTTCGATTAGATTCGGCAATAAGTGCGATCGCACCGAGCATAATCTTGTGCTCTTGCACCTGAATTCGAGCGTGCAACGTTTCTGCGGTATCATCAGGCAATACTGGCACCGCAGCCTGCATTAAAATCGGCCCGCTGTCTACTTCTAAACGGGCGATATGCACCGTACATCCGGTGATTTTAACCTTGGCGGCCAGTGCTTGCTCGACGGCGCGAATTCCTGGGAAACTCGGCAGTAAGCTGGGGTGAATGTTAATAACGCGATCGGCAAAAGCATCAAGCAAAACTTTGGTAACAATTCGCATCCAACCCGCCATCACTACCCATTCTACATCATATTCTTGGAAAGTTTTGACAATTTTTGTATCTAATTCTTCACGGCTTTTGCAGTCGCGGTGATTGAGCAGAATCGAGGGAATGCCGTATTTTTCTGCTCTGGCGGCGGCTTTGGCTTCGGGGTTGTTGTAAATTAATACTGGGATTTTAGCGTTGAGTTGTTGATTTTGGATGGCTTGGGCAATTACCTCGAAGTTGCTGCCGCTTCCTGATGCTAAAACTCCTAATTTTAATGGAGGATGGGCCGGAGCGATCGCACTTTTGCCAATCTCAGGAGAAATCAGGCAGGCATTGGAATTAACAGATACTGGATTAGCGGTCATAAAGATAAAAACTATTCACTCGTATTCCACTATAGAGGTAAAGGGTAAGGTGTGCTTCGGCGCACTCTACATGGAGATATTGCGGAAGTCCTAAGTATATTATTTTTTTGCAGACCGACTGATTCACTCCTATTCTACAATATTGTCAAAAAACTCTTCCCTGAGAATCGAGTAAAGTTTTAGATCCCAATATCTGTCTTTCACAAATAGGTGCTGTCGCAATATCCCTTCCAATTGCATCCCCACTTTTTCCATCACCCTAGCTGAAGCAATATTGCTAACTTCACATCGAGCCAAAATTCGATTCAGCAACATCTCCCGAAAACCGAATTCAATAACGGCATTGACAGCCTCGCTCATGTATCCTTCGCCCCAATAATTCCTAGAAAGTGCGTAGCCAATTTCCGCGCGACTGTGCGTCATGCTCCATTCCACAAATCCGCAAGTCCCGATAAACTTTTTATCGGCTTTGTGGACTATTCCCCAATCTACAAGCTCTCGTCTCTTGTACATTTTAGTAATTGACTTGAGAAAGTATTTAGTATCTTCGATAGATGTGTGAGTTGACCACATTGTGTATTTTGACACTTCGGGGTTGCAAGCATATTCAAACATATCGCTAGCATCGTTTAAAGTTATTTTTCTGAGCAGTAACCTTTCTGTTTCTATAGTAGGTAAATCAGCTAATATATCTAGAAGGTTCATTTTGAAATTGACCTATATTGTGATACCATTTAAAACTAAAAGCTAAAATTTAGAAGCCAATGGTTCGGATTAAATTTGGGCGTTTTAACTGGTTGGATAATGATACTATCGCAGCTTGGACTTTCCTGGCCCCAGCTTTGCTATTTCTGGGTACTTTTTTGATTTGGCCGATCGCCTATTTATTTTACCTCAGCTTTACCAGCGGCAGCTTTACCCAGTCGGGAGTGCGTTGGATTGGCTTCAACAACTACTGGCGTCTAGTCACAAACCCGGATTTCTGGCAAATTCTCCAAAATACGCTCTATTTTACTACTGCAACAGTAATTCCCAGTTTAGTGGTTCCATTAGGCTTAGCTGTTTTGCTAAATCGCTCGTTTGCTTGGCGAGGAGCTCTCCGCACCGCTTATTTTATTCCTTCAATTACCTCTTTAGTTGCAGTGGGCTTGGGCTGGCGGTGGTTGTTTCAAACCGAAGGCCCGGTGAATAATGCCCTAAGTGCGATCGGCTTAAATCCAATTCCTTGGCTGAGTAGCACAGTTTGGGCAATGCCAGTGATAATTCTGCTCAGTGTTTGGAAACAATTAGGCTTTAATATGGTAGTATTTTTAGCAGGATTGCAAGCAATTCCGGTAAATCGTTACGAAGCCGCAGAATTGGATGGAGCTAATGCTTGGCAGCAATTTTTGCACATCACTTTACCAGGTTTGCGACCGACTTTAGTATTTGCTACTGTCACTACTGCTATTTTTACCCTGCGGAGTTTCGAGCAAGTTTACGTCATCACCGGCGGCGGTCCTTTGAACTCTACTAATTTGCTCGTTTATTATATTTACGAGCAAGCTTTTTCGCAATTTGATTTTGGCTATGCAGCCGCTGCGGCAACTTTCCTGATGGCTGTAGCTTTGCTATTAGTTTATTTACAACTAAAAGTTTGGGGTGAAGATTCTTAAATTAGGTTATGCGTAGTTTGACGTGCGGGACTTACAGCGGTAAGGTGCGCCGAGGCGCACCCTAAATTTAGAGGTTTTGTGTATGTCCTGAATTAATTGGATTCCCAATTATCAATTCCCAATTTTATATTCCATGTGCTCTGCTGTTTGTTCAGCTTGTGCTGTACCCAAAAGTTTGCCAACAACGTGCAAAGACATATCAATCCCCGCAGCAATTCCCCCAGAAGTGATGATTTTGCCGTTATCTACAAATCGCTGATTTTCGATAATAGTTGTGTTGGGAGCTAATTCTTTCAATAAATCCAATACTTGATGGTGTGTAGTTGCTGCCAAACCTTCCAACAACCCAGCTTTTGCCAAAAGCAGCGAACCCGTACAGACAGAAAGCACTAATTCTGCAGTTGGCGCACAATCTTTTATCCAGTTAATAACTGCTGAATTATCGATTAACTTTCTCGTACCTTGCCCTCCCGGTACAATTAAAATATCCGGTGGCGGACAATCGGAAATCGTGTAGTCGGGATTTACGCTCAAACCGTTGCGGGCGTTGACCGCACCCGGATGTTCGGCTACGGTAGAGACGGCAAAAGGTCGTGAAGCGAAGCTATCCCGAAGGGAATCGCCCTTACTTAATTCTGATGTCACCGAAAACACTTCAAAGGGGCCTGCAAAGTCCAGTACCTCGACATCATCGAACATTAAAATAGCTACGTTCCTAGTTGCCATAAGACATACTTCTGATAGAGGGCAAAATATCAGCGATTTGTTATCGTAGAAATGGTATAATTTAAATCATTAAAGCTATGCCGAAAAATATTCGCCATCGCGCCCTGAAACTCTGTGTTTTGTGTCTGGCTTGTGCCTTAGCAATTGCTGTAGCGCCAATTTTTACACCCGCCCAATCCACAACTCAATTAGAATTTCGCATTACTCAATTAGAACGTCAAATTTCTGAACTCAGAGGACAAATCTACAGTTTGCAGAATCAAGGTTCTAGAGTTACCAGACCTCCGTCTCCTTCCGGTTCTGGTCGGACAAATGGTAGAATGCTGTCGGGAGACCCGCTGTTTGACAATTTAGCAACTTTGGCAATTGAAACTAAGCAAGATGTTATCAAAATTCAAGAGCGGTTGTCAAAGCTAGAATCGTCCAGAAATCGCTAGAGAAGTCATTAGTTAGAAGAAAGAGGGAAGAAGGAAGCCACGACACGGATTTTGACACGGATACAGGGATTAATTATTGAGCAAAAGTCGGAAGTCAGGAGTCAGAAGGAAGAGGGAAAAAGTCAGTAGTCATTAGTTAGAAGAATGAAGTCATATTCTCGCCAACTCCAAACTCCAAACTGTCCCCCTCTCCATCTCTCCCATTCTCCGACGTTGAGGTCGAGAACAGCAGGGTCTGCTAAAAGTTAAGTTGCAGAACTATTCAATGATATGGAAATAAAAGCCTGCAACCACAAAATTGATTGCTAACAGCAAGAGAAACCAGCCTGCGCGAAATGTGTAAGGGAATTTGCCCGTTTTCATCACGGAGTCGGATTTTAATTGGTTCTTCGCTATCTCTGGCATAGGTAAAGCTCCTAATTCATAATGTCACTGTATTTACAAATAGCAGAGAGCGTCGCACTTATGCACAATCCTCTAGAGTTATTTTTTGTAACAAGGAGTTTATACCGAGTTGAATTCAAATTAGTTTCAATCGCTCTCTCCGGCGTGGTAGGAACTGCGGACGAGAGGCCCCGATCGCACGCGCTCAAACCCCATCTCCCGGGCGATCGACCCGAAACGGTCAAATTCGGCTGGCGTCCAGTATTTACGCACTGGGAGGTGCTCTAGAGATGGTCTCATGTATTGACCGAGGGTGAGCCGATCGCACTTGGCATCCCGCAAATCTGTCATCGCTTCGACTATCTCGGCTTCGGTTTCCCCGTGCCCCAACATCAAACCGGATTTGGTGGGAATAGTTGGGTCATATTGCTTAACAATACGCAGAACGTCGATCGAGCGATCGTACTTCGCCCCCCTCCGCACCGGCCCTTGCAATCGGCGCACCGTCTCAATATTGTGGTTGTAACAAGCCGGTTTAGCCTCCACCACCGTGCGAATCCGATCTCGCTGCAACTCATCGAGCCCGAAATTCTCCCCCTCTGAACTCCTGCCCATTCCCCCCCAAAAATCCGGTGTCAGCACCTCCACTTCAGTATCCGGGTTCAGAATGCGGATTTGGGCGATCGTCCTGGCAAACCAACCCGCACCCCCATCCGGCAAATCGTCTCTCGCCACCGAAGTCAGCACTGCATAGCGCAAACCCAACAACTGCACAGCCTCGGCCACCTTTTGCGGTTCCTCCGGGTCGAGGGGCATCGGAGAATGACCTTTATCTACTTGACAAAAAGCACAAGCGCGGGTGCAAGTCGGCCCCATCAACAAAAAAGTCGCCGTTTTTTGGGCGTAACACTCGCCCCGGTTGGGACATCTCCCCTCCTCACAAATCGTGTGAATTTGCCGCTGTTTGATAATTTTTTGCACCTGGGAAAGTTCGCTAGCTTTGCCAACGGGCCTGCGCAACCACTCCGGCATCGCCTCGATTTCACCCCGCATTTGGGCGGCAACTGCTTTGACAGTAGGAGTTTTAGGAGTTTGGGGCGACATAAAATTAAGTGGCGATTGAGTTAATTCCTTCGATCGTATCCGAAATCAAAGCCCCTGAACTTGTAGGAGTATCACCCGAAATCAGAATCGCGCCGAGGTGCAACAAAACTAAACTCGCCCAGAATTATGGGTAGAATTCTGTTAGGGATATACTGAAGGTTGCAAATCATCACTCATTCATTACTGAAGGAGTCAGTCGTGGCTGGTCAAAAAATCTTGGTAATCGATGACAGTAAAGTCATCCGCGTCCGAGTCCGAGAGATGTTGCCTCAGGGTAACTTTGAAGTTCTAGAAGCAAAAGACGGCGAAGAGGGACTCAAACTGATCCGTCAAGCCCGGCCAAATCTAATTATGTTAGATTTCCTACTGCCCAAAGTCAGCGGTTGGGAAGTGTATCAAAAAGTGCAAGCCCATCCTGAGCTTTCTAAGATACCTTTGGTGATCATGTCGGGCCGCGAAGAAGAGGTGATGGAAAAAATTCCGAAACCCTTTGAGAAGCATTTTTTTGCATTCATCGCCAAACCCTTTGAGAAGAAGCAGCTAACCGAGGCAATCAAATCGGCGATGGTACTGGCCAAAAAGAAACCAGTGCCCGAAGCCCCAGCCGCCGCTGCCGCTGCACCCACTGGTGGAGGGGGCGCCGCCGAAATTCAGGCGATGACTGCGAAAATGGCGAAAATGCAAGCGGAAATTGATGCACTCAAAAAACAAATGACTCAGGTGATTACGATCATCAAGCAGAAATTGAAATAATTCTGCTGTTTTTTGAAGGCACTTATGTAGAAGGAAACTTCCACACCGTGAAACGTTCAGTTTAGTCTCAAGGGCTGCGATTTTATCGGCATTTTTTTGCCAAATTGTTTGAGCGAGTGCGATCGCCAATAGCCTGCAACTGGTTTTTCAAAATCCCAGTGAGAAAATCAATTAAAAGTTAAAAATAAAACAAGGGAGGAAATTAATTATTAATTAATATTAGGATTTTTAATTCCCGCTCGCTCCACACTCAATTATCAACTCCTCAGTCTCATTTTTTTGGTTAATGACTAACGACTATTCCGATTTTTTGCCTCAACTGCGTGCCTCAACAGAGCAATTATTGAAAAGATTAGACTGCTTCGATCGAGCGCAGGTATTAGCGATCGGAGATTTGACCTTGGACGAGTTTCTTACCGGACAAGTAGAGCGAATTTCCCGCGAAGCACCTGTGTTGATTTTGCGCTACGAAAATACTCAGCAAGTACCCGGAGGTGGCGCAAATGCTGTCTATAATTTAGCCAAACTGGGAGGCAAAGTAAAAGTTGCTGGTTTGGTGGGAAAAGACGACCAGGGAAAGGCTTTGTGCGGTATTTTTGAGGCGGCGGGAATTGATACGGCTGGCATTTTAATCGATTCGCAGCGTCCAACTGTCACCAAAACTCGAATTTCTGGGCACGCGCGGCAGTCGGTGACTCAGCAAATTGTCCGAGTCGATCGCAAATCGGACGAGTTGCCGGATTTAGATTTGCAGTTGCAACTGGCAGACTACATCCGGCAGCAAATACCGACAGTAGATGCAGTGGTTTGTTCCGACTACGGCGACGGAGTTTTGACAAATTTGGCGATCGAATCGGCAGTGGTTCCCGGCAAAACAATAGTAGACGCTCAAACCAATTTGCAGCGATATTCTGGAGCAATGTTATTTACTCCGAACTTGCCCGAAGCCGAGCAAGCAGTGGGATATGCTATCAAAAACCCTCAAACTTTAATGCAAGCAGGACGCGATTTGTTGAACTTAACTCAAGCTCAAAAAATCCTGATTACTCGCGGCGAAGAAGGGATGACTTTGTTTGAAAGGGCGAACGGCGAAGAAATCAAAAATTCACCTTCTCCAACATCCACTTGTGAAAAGGGGGAATTTGCCATTCAAAGTTGGGACATTCCCCCTTTTAACAAGACTGATGTATTCGACGTAACCGGTGCTGGAGATACAGTCGTAGCAGCAATGACTTTAGCTTTGTGCGTCGGTGCATCCGGTTGGGAAGCGGCAGTTTTGGGAAATTTGGCGGCTAGCATTGTCGTGCGTCAATTCGGTACGGCGACAACGACTGTAGAGGAGATGAAAGAAGCTTTGCGATCGCTGATGAATCTGGAGTAAAGCCAAAATAGAAACCTGCTGGCGATCGATCGAGGTTGAGTTAATCTAGTTTATATATAAATTAGTTTAAAAACTTATGGCTGAGACTTCAGGCTATTACGTTCGCGCAGCGAAACTTGCAGAAGTCGAGACAAATGGCAGCTTGTTAGTGAATTTAGAAAAACACACGATCGCCCTTTTTTACTCAAACGATCGGGTATACGCGATCGACAACCGCTGTCCCCACATGGGTTTTCCCCTCAAGGGCAGCACTTGCAAAGATGGCATAGTCACCTGTCCTTGGCACTACGCCCGCTTTGATGTCGCCAGCGGCGGTACTTTTGACTCTTGGGCCGACGACGTGCGATCGTTCCCAGCGGAAATTCGCGACGGGGAAGTTTGGGTAAATTTAGCACCGCAGCTTGACCCTTACGCCCACCAGCGCCAGCGACTTCAAGATGGTTTAGAACAAGGAATTTCTCTAGTCATCGCCAAGTCAGTGATTGCCTTGCTAGATATGGGGGCAACTGCCAGCGAACCTTTCCAAATCGGATTAGAATTTGGCACCCGCTACAACAAATCGGGATGGGATACGGGCTTATCGATCCACACCTGCTTGATGAATATCCTGCCTTATCTAGATCCAGAAGACCGACCTCCCGCCCTCTATCAGGGACTTTCGGCTGTGGCCCGCGATAGTGCAGGCGCACCTCCTCACTTTGCGGTTCACCCCTTGCCTAATGCTGAGGTTGATGCAGAGACACTCAAAAGCTGGTTCCGGCAATTTATTGAAATCAGAGACAGCGAAGCGGCGGAACGATGTTTGTTGACAGCAGTACGCGCGCCTCTTGAACGAGAACAAATTGCTGATATGCTGTTTGCGGCCGCTACTGACCACCGCTACATTGATGTGGGTCACAGCCTCGACTTTATTAACAAGGCGTTAGAAGCGCTGGATGCAGTGAATTGGCAAGGGGCAGAAACTGTTTTCGCGAGTTTGGTGGCTGGTTTGGCGAATGCGGCGCGCATGGAAGAGTCGAGCTCTTGGCGCTATCCTGTGGATGTGGTGGCAATTTTAGAGTCAGCGATGGCGCAGTTGCCGGCAGCTTTAGAAATGGGCAGATCGCACCGGGGCAATTGGTCGGGAAGAGAACAGTTAATTCCGATGTTGTTGGGCGAAGATGTATTGGCGATCGTCAATGCACTTTTAACTGCCTTGAAAGAAGGTTGTAGCGAAGCAGAATTAGCAAGTGCAGTCACTTATGCTGCGGCCCTCCGCGTAGCCCGGTTTAATACGAATAACGACCACAGCGACTGGAATTCAGCGCACCATCCCTTTACCTTTGCGAATGCGGTGCATCAAGGATTGCGACGATCGCCTTCAATAGAATTGCTGCGGGGAGTTTTCGATGCAGCGATCGCCGTATATCTCAACCGTTTCTTAAATGTACCGCCTGCGCGACTTCCAGAACCAACAGATGTAGTTGAGAATCCAGAGGAATTGCTCAAACAACTGCCAGATTTGTTGGACAGACAGCAACAGGTGAATCAAGTCGGTAAATTAGTTGCAAAATACTTATATAGCGGTGGCAAATCGGAACGGTTGATGGCAGTTTTAGGAAAACTGATGCTGCGGGAAAATCGGGATTTCCACGTTATTCAGCAGGTAGAAGCGGCATTTCGCCAGTATGCTTTATTAGAGAATGCGGGCGATCGCATTGTGGTATTAGTGGCGGCGGCAAGGTATTTAGCCGCCCATGCCCCCACAGTGCGATCGCAAGCACAAACTTATCAGATGGCAGATGGATTGCACCGGGGCGATCGCTTATTTGAGGAGTCGCCGGAAGTATAGCTTCTCGTCATAAGGCACTTCTTCGGTAAATAATTGCCCCGATCATTTCTTGGAAATTATCCCCTTGTCATCAATTTTCAAATCTGTCTTGGGAAAATCGCTTTTTGTCAAACGGTCAATCAACCCCACAGTCCTAAAATTGTTATCAACAGATGGCACACCTCGCCCGTCTAGTTGGATGGGGATAATCTTGCCAGAAACAAAATCCCCTTGCGGAGTCATTTTCACATCCAAAATTAGGGATTTACCGAGTGATCCTGCTGTGGACAAAGTGCGATAACCCAAAAAATTTCCCAAGGAATAAGCAATCAATTTCCCTTTATAAAGTTCCATCGCTCGGGGAACGTGCGGGCCGTGTCCCAAAATTAAATCTGCTCCCGCATCAATCATCGTCCGCGAAAACAAAACCATATTTCCCCGGTTTTCTCCGTAAAAGAACTCAGTTTTATTTCTCACATTGATAGCACCCGTTCCTTCAGCTCCAGCATGAACTGATATCACTACAATATCAGCGTTTTGCTTGGCTTTTTTTACAACTTCGGCTCCCGCTTTCAGTTCCAGCAAAGAATTGTGAACCTCGCCGTAGTTGCTGAAACCGATAAATGCAAAATTCACACCCTTGACATTTTGATAAACAATTTGATCTCTTTTACCAACAGCCTTCATGCCATTGCTGTCGATGTTTTTAATCGTGTCCTTAAATCCCTGCTCGTTAAAATCGTAAGAGTGATTGTTGGCAACACTCAAAATATCAAAACCAACATCTTTGAAGATTTTGGCATAACTCGGAGGCGTCCGAAAGGCAAACAGCATTCGTCCGCCGCCTGCTTTGGAACTGTAAGGATAATCGGTCATCGTGCTTTCAAAATTGCCAAACAGAATATCAGCTCCTTTGAGGTACGGTTTTACCGACTCTAATAACATCTCTTTTTTTGCCGGCAGTTTATTGTAGGGATAATTTGTGCCGGGGATCATGTCACCAACTGCTTTGATGCTGACAGTGGCGGGCACAATGGCAGGTTTTTTGGCAGCCGGGGATGGCGATTTTGGAGCGGGAAGGGGTTTGGCTGCGGCTGCTGGTGCTGGTGTCGATCTCACTTCTTGTACCGCAGGCTTTGACGTTAGAGGGTTATTAGTAGCGGTGGTTGAGGATTTGTAAAGTTGAGAAGCCAGCACAAAGCCGGATATCGGTACGATAATTAGACTCAGAGCAGCGACTGAAAGCCCAGATTTTTTAGTTTTAGTGCGGGCTAACTCTGGCTGCGGTGATTGCTTTTGCTGTTTTTGGTTTGGGGGTTTTGGATTTGGGATTTTAGGGGGTTGGGGCGGAGATTTTTCTGGTATTTGAGTGGGCGCCGTCGTGAGATTTTGAGGTTTTTCTAGCTTGGGCAAAGTCACAGGAATGGGAGAAGCGGCTACACTAGCGGCTACTGCTGCACTCGCAGCTACTGCTGCATTCACGGCCACTAACGGACTCACGGGTTCGGAAGTCAAGCGTTTTTTTAATTCTACCGTCTGAGTCCAAGCGGGCAATTGCTGGCCGCCCTGCCGCCCGTAAATGGTCACTGAGTAAAGGTTATTTGGTTGCAGCCGCTGCAACCCTTTGACTGCGACTCGGAGACAGGCTTCCTCTGCGGGTAAATGTTCTGCTTCCAGTAGCAGGTGCAGGGTGTCATTTTCCCGGCTGGCTTTAGCCGTGACGCCGAAGCTTTGGAGTGCTTGACCGATCAGAAATGCGATCGCCCTGGCATCGCCTTCTTTTGCTAAATTTAAAATATCTTGTTGGCTCACAAACGCCTCTACTCTCACACTAGAAATTTAGCTCGATCTTATATCAAATTTGGCGGCACAGCGTTAAATACCGATTGATTTAACTTAAGTAAGTGGGTACAAATAAACAGAACGTGGGGAGAGGGCGCGTGCGTGAAACGGTCTACTCGCTCTCACTATAGCTCCTAACTAAATCCGACCCTACTTTTACAAGATAGTATGATTTTTGGCGCTGGCTAGCTGAATACAATATTTCCTAACGGTTATCTTAGCCGATCGCCCAAACACTTCTATCCGGCATAATTGCCCCCCTTGAAATTAACATCGGTCAAATCAGCGCTCTCTTTCTTACAGCATTTTTGGTAAATAAAACTGGTTTATGAGCGTCGAGAGTGCGTCCTTGAATGTACGGAAAATATGCGGTTTAGCAGCGAAGAATTAACGAAAAAACCTAGTTTCTCGTTGCCACTGCCAATCCCCCTGTCCCACTGCCGCCCAAATTCAGACAATAACGATCGACCCACAGGCTCGGAAGCTTGTTAAACTCTTGGTCATGCCACGCTATTAGTGAGAAATCGACGGCGAGGGAGCCACAATCGTCTGCTACCGCCCCCGCAGTGCTGCGCTGCTGGGCCTGCACTGCACACTGCACGTAGGTGAAATTAGCTGCAATCAACTTTCAGGATGCCGCTAAAGTCGCGGCCACCGATGTAGTTGTTCGTTTTAAACTAATTAAACTAATTATTTAAAGGAGTTGCACGTCAATGACACAATTGTGCTTGTGAGAGCTGGCTCGATGCCCTTTCAAACCAGGGTTTTTCGCTAGTATGGTGCTATTTGTGAGCTAGTTAAGCCTATAGCAGCTAGGATCGAGCTAACTCAAGGTTAAACTAAAGCTCGTCATGCGGCGTTGCCTCTCAAAACCCGGATTGAGTCTTATGGCGCATTACCGCTCCTTTGTATGTTTGTTCACCTGCATTGCCTGTCTGGGTGCTGCGTTCAGTCCAAGTGCCGACGGAGGGCAACAGGTACTCAATGCCTCTGCGCGTGCTGTTTCCCAAGAAATTGCTCAGGCAAACTCTCCCCCGGACGATCGCCAGGATTCCCAGCCTCCAAAACCTTCTCCAGCGCCTGATAAAAACAAATCTCAGCCGTCCAAAACGTCCAAATCTAATTCTAAGCTCCCGAAATCGGTATCCAATTTGATCGTCATTTTGTCTCGTCAGCGGGGGTTCTTAATGTTGGGTTTGGCAGCAGTTGTCGTCACGGCAGCGGCAGTATTTATCCTGCTCAAATTAGTTAGCAGTGACGAGTCAAATTATTCTAAGCGAAGACGGGGAAGATTTGAGCGCCACAACCAAAAAAACTCTCAATTCACTAATCCCGATTCTCCTACAAACTCGCACGCAATTACACAGCAAGAGGCTTCTTTTGGGCTATCCAAACCGCTCTCAGCCTTGCCCTACCCTTTGGATTTGCCAAAAGACTACAGTATCGAGAACAGCGATCGACCTTTTATCAGGGAATCCGGGGAACCAGAATCCCAGGATGCAGCAGTCGATGGCGATCGAATTAATTCCGACACCTCGCCATTGGAAACTCACAGCAATGGGTACAGCAACACAGGTTTCAACATTCCCGAAACAACTAATCAAGGCGATTCCCTAGCGAGTCGCAAGAAAGATATTGCCCTTCCCGAAACGGATGGTAGACCTAAAGTTGATATTATTGAAGCACTGATTGAAGATTTGCAGCAGCTAAATCCGGCAAAGAGGGGCAAAGCAATTTGGGAACTAGGTCAGCGGGGAGATTCCAGAGCAGTTGAGCCGTTGCTCGATTTGTTACCAAATTCGGACTCGAAGCAGTACAGTTTAATTTTGGCAAGTCTCTCGGAAATTGGCATTCGCACGCTCAAACCAATGAATAATGCTTGGTCTATTTCGCTGCAAAATGAAAATCCAGAAGTGCGTAAAAATGCAATTCGCGACTTGACGCGGATTTACGAATTGGTGAATCAAATCAGTTACTTGTTGCACCGTGCTACGGACGATCCAGATCCCGAAGTTCAGGAAGTTGCTCGCTGGGCAATCAATCAGTTGAATCGCATCCGTCCGCGTTCTGGGAGGGATTAATAAATGTAGCAATTTTTAAATAATTTGAAATTTAAGATTTGAGATGGGAGAATTTATAATTTAGATTATGTTAAAATTAGTGAATGCTGACTAATGACTAATGACTAATGACTAATAACACTTTAAAACTCTTGTTCCTGTCAACTTCGGTCGGTCAACTAGGTTCGGGGTTGGGTGGCGGTGTCGAACTTACAGTCCTGAACATTGCTAAAGAATTGCAGATTCGTGGTTATAAAATAGTAGTTGTAGCGCCGATAGGCTCAGTCTTAGAATCAATTCCAGTAATCGAAATAACGGGTGATTTGCAAGTGACCGCCCAAACACAAGATTACAACGATCCTATTGTGATGCCTGCAGATTCTGTGCTGGCGAATATGTGGGAATATGCTCGCAAAGTTCAGGATGAATGGGATGTCATTGTTAATTTTGCCTACGATTGGCTGCCGTTTTATTTGACACCATTTTTTAGGACTCCGATCGCACATTTGATCAGCATGGGCTCCCTTTCTGCAGCCCTCGATCGCATCGCCGGACAAACCGCCCTCCAGTTTCCTGGTACGATCGGAGTTCACACCGCTTCTCAAGCCAAAACATTCGCCTTTGCCGATGAATGTCAGTTGTTGGGAAATGGCATAGATTTATCCCTGTACGAATTTTGCAACAAACCGCAGTCTAAATTAGCTTGGCTAGGCCGCATCGCCCCGGAGAAAGGCTTAGAAGATGCAGTAGCAGCAGCGAAAATTACAGGCATTCCCCTGAAAATTATGGGCAAAATGCAAGATGAGGATTATTGGCAAAAAATTTGTGCAGATTACCCGGATGCTCCGGTAGAATATTTAGGGTTTCTGACAACAACCCAAATGCAAGAGCAAGTCCGTCAGTGCCGAGCATTGTTGATGACACCACGTTGGGTGGAAGCTTTCGGAAATGTCGCGATCGAGGCTTTAGCGTGCGGTGTGCCCGTGATTGCTTACGAGCGCGGGGGGCCGGCGGAAATTGTTAGAGACGGACTGACGGGCTTTTTAGTGCAGCCTGATAGCGTAAATGGCTTGGTAGGTGCGATCGCCCGCTTAGACCAAATTGACCGCAGCGCTTGCAGGCGACAAGCAGAGGTAGAATATTCTTCAGCAGCTTTGGGCGATCGTTGTGAACACTGGTTCAAATCTATCACTGCTAGTAGGGTTCGTCAGTAATAATACTGGCTAATTTTTAGAAAGATTCGCTGACTGACGCACATTATAAGTTTATTGAGCAGCAGTTCAACTCTATTCTAAAGTTGAGTTAAATAAACTCTTAATCGACCACACAAAAAGAAAAGTGAAAAAACTATGGCAACCGAACGTTTAGTGCTTTTATCCAGTAGAGAAATAGAAAAAATGCGCCAAGCAGGCCGTTTAGCGGCCGAACTTCTTCTACATCTCGAACCAATGGTAAAACCTGGTGTCAGCACTCTAGAAATTAACGACGAAGCCGAACGCTGGACTTTGGCACACGGAGCAAAAAGCGCTCCGCTAGGCTATAAAGGATTTCCCAAATCTCTGTGTGCTAGCGTCAATGAAGTAGTCTGTCACGGCATCCCCAATGCGAAACAAATTCTGAAAGAAGGTGACATTATTAATATTGATGTAACACCTTTAGTTGATGGTTATCATGGCGATACTTCCAAAACTTTTTTTGTGGGTCAACCTTCCCCTGTAGCGAAAAAGTTAGTTGAAGTAACCGAGGAATGTTTAAGAAGAGGAATTGCGGAAGTCAAACCTGGTGCTCGTACCGGCGACATCGGTGCCGCGATTCAAGAATATGCTGAAGCACAGGGTTTTTCGGTAGTGCGAAATTTTGCGGGACACGGGATTCACCGAGTCTTTCACACTGAACCCGAAATTCTGCACTACGGCAAGCGGGGCACGGGAAAAAAGCTCAGACAAGGCATGGTTTTTACGATCGAGCCGATGATTAATGAGGGCACTTGGGAAGTGGAAATTCTCGCCGATGGTTGGACATCTATCACCAAGGATGGAAAGCTTTCGGCTCAATTTGAACACACTCTGGCGGTGACTGATTCTGGGGTGGAAATTCTGACTTTGCCGTAGCAATCATTAACAAAAAATCTGAAAAATTCGCTCCTAAATCAATAATCCATCATATCCCGTAGGGGCGGGTTTCACCGACAATATCTAACGATTATAAACAATCTAGATAAACCCGCCCCGCCACAGCCGATAACCTAAATCAACCTGAAATTTGCATCGAATCCGCAAATGTAGGTTTGTATTTGTGGGTGGGTGGGGGCGGGTTTTCGAGATTGTCTGTTTCAGTCATAAATTGTCTGTAAAACCCGCACCTACAGAATTACGCTCGATTCACCAAACACGATATAACTAATAACTAATAACAAATGACTGACATAAAATTTCTGCAACCAGGAGATTTGCTCAAAGTAATTGCCCCTAGTGGCACTTTGCGAGAATCAACCAACTTTGAAAAGGGTGTAGAAATTTGGAAATCTCGCGGCTATCGACTTGAATTAACACCGGGTTTTGACGATCGCTGGGGCTATTTGGCCGGTTCCGACGAAAACCGCGTCCGACAGTTGGCAGATGCCCTCAATGACCCGGATTGTCGCGGTATTCTCTGTGTTCGAGGCGGTTTCGGCAGCACTCGGCTTTTGGAAAAAGGAAATGTGGGAAAGGCGGAAAATTCCCAATTTCCAACTCCCGATTCCCATTCGCCGAAATGGTTAATCGGCTTTTCCGACATTACTGCTTTGCTGTGGAATCAGGCTAAATTGGGTGTTTGGGGTGTTCACGGGCCGATGCTGACAACTTTGGCTGCTGAACCGGATTGGTCTGTCGATCGACTTTTTGACTGCATAGAAGGTCGTCCCTTACAATCTTTGCAAGGTAAAGGATGGGGCAGCGGAAAAGCGACCGGGCGGCTGTTTCCGGCGAATCTGACGGTCGCTTCTCATTTGCTCGGAACCCCGTATCAACCGGATTTGACCGGGGTTATTCTCGCATTTGAGGATGTTTCCGAGGCTCCTTACAGGGTCGATCGAATGTTGACTTTGTGGCGGATGGCGGGGGCTTTCGCTGGGGTGCGGGGCATTGCTTTGGGGCGCTTCAGTCGCTGCGAGATTGAGCCGAGTATTCCCAGTTTTAGCATTGAAGAGGTTTTGCGCGATCGGCTGGGGGATTTGAATATTCCGATTGTCTCGGATTTGGCCTTCGGACACGAGGGGGTTAACGCTGCTTTACCTATGGGAATTATGGCGACTCTCGACGCTGATTCGGGATTGCTCAGTTGCGGGTAAAAACTACTTTTTAGATAGCCTGAAAATCATTCATCAAAGTTCTGTAAAAGAATTGTCGATTTCAGAATATTTAAGGTGCGTTGTGCATGGTAGCGAAACTGAAGCATAAATAAAGCATAGGATAATAGTAAAATTATCAGGAAAAATGGGATGATTTCTAAGGGTGGTTTTTCGGTGACAAATAAAAATCCCAGCCAACCCAATCCCAAAGACAGTAAAAAGACAATAGATAAAGTGGGAATAGTCATTTTTAATGGCAACACCGAACCGCCTTCAATGTCTTGAATTTGTCCTGTCGCCACCAAAAAGCCTCTCCAATCTCCGCCAGTAATTGTCGCGCGGAGGAAATCACCATCAAGCTCGATTTGGTAGCAGTAAAGAATTCGGCTCCCCCCGATTATAGCTTTGTGAACCGTTAAACCTGTACGAACTTTGGCAGCAAGCCGTTGGCGGACTACATTTTTGGAAAATGGTATATGAATGGTTGCTTCCCGGTAGGGCAAGAGCGAGTACAATAGTTTGAAGAACGGATTTAAATTTAATGGCATAGCAAAAAACACGATCGTGAATTGCATCAATTGCCACTACCTAATTCTAAGCAGGGATGTTTCATTCTATCAAAGTTTTCAAGCTCCAACCACTATAAGTAAATCTACGGAGGTTTTGGGGAATCGACATTGTGCGATCGCGAATTGCGGGAGGTTTGCGGCTAGGTTCACGCTATATGTAGAGGGGTGGCGTAAATCCTGCCCGATAATAGTTTACAGCAACAAAATATTCCAGTCGGGTGAGGCTAACACTAGATAGCCAAAATTACATTTAAAATGGATTATACGTGCAAATGTTGCTGCCAACACAGCAAAAAGATTTTAAAACTTTCGCAAAGAGGTTGATATGAGAAGACACAACTTGTTAAACAGTATTGCGGCCACTGTGCTAGTTGCAGGATTGGCACTCACTGGCATTTCGTCTAGTGCAGTTGGCGAACAGATAGGGAATAACGATCGCATAGATGGAGTAATTCGCCGCACTTCCCCGATTTACCGTTTCCGAAATATGTGGGTTCCGGGATCTCCGACCGAAGAATTGCGCGGCCAAGAATACACATTCAGCGCGAGGGAAGGGGACAACATTGAAGTGTTTTTAGATACAGATAGAAGTCGCGGTTTTACTCCCGTCATGGTGCTGTTTTACGGGAATAACAAACAAGTCGCTTTTACGCAAGACCGTTCTTTTAATTATCAAATTCCCCGTAGTGGCGATTATAAACTGTTAGTGTTAGCAAAAGATGCTGCCAGGGGTGGTAACTACACGCTGGAAGTTTCGGGAATTGATGGGGGCGGCAGACAATCTCGCAATTCGCGGGACGATTGGTACACGAGGCGAGATGACGATCGATATGACGGTCAATATGACAGAGAACGGCTTTTGCAAGATGATTTTGACTTGCGGTCTGTTGATTGTCGCGAGAGACGTTCTATGGTGAGAGTAAGGTTTGACGAGGGTAATCAAGATTCAACTTACTGCGCTGTCCCGAATAGAAGGTATCCGGCGGGAGATTATTATTACAATTCGCGGACTAGAGAGTTAGACTCTGCGAGGCGGAATGATAGTAGATTCGATGCGGGCCGAGATCAATGTCGGGTAGTGGTGGGCGGAGTCTGCGTGACGAGGTAAGTAGGTCAAACTGCAGCGCGGAATCAGAAACCCGGTTTCTACGAAGAAACCGGGTTTCTGACCCTATACACAGGATTTATACCAGTCCTTTATATACGAGTCGATCAGCGGCTATCGCCTCACTTTCTTTGGCAAGGACAAAATACACATTTGTACACACAACGATTTTGTCAAAAAGGACGATCGCACAGTGGTAAGCTACCAAAGGCATTGAAATATCTAAGGTAGAGAAAAGTTAAAATGTCGGCATTAAATGAAGTTCCCTTGTTGTTGCGGGCAGCCCGCGGCGAAACCCTAGACCGCCCGCCCGTGTGGATGATGCGTCAAGCCGGCCGCTACATGAAGGCTTATCGAGATTTGCGAGAAAAGTATCCCTCGTTTCGCGAACGTTCCGAAATTCCCGAAGTTGCGATCGAAGTTTCCCTTCAGCCGTGGCGCGCGTTTCAACCCGACGGCGTAATTCTGTTTTCCGATATTGTCACCCCTATGCCCGGTTTGGGCATCGACATGGACATCGCCGAAGGCAAAGGCCCGATTATCCACGCACCCATCCGCACTCAGCAGCAAATCGACAACCTGCAACCGCTGAACCCGGAAGAAAGCTTGCCGTTTATCAAAACAATCCTCAAATCCCTGCGCGAGGAAGTCGGCAACAAATCCACCGTGCTCGGTTTTGTGGGCGCGCCGTGGACGCTGGCAGCCTATGCGGTTGAGGGCAAAGGTTCTAAGGATTATGCCATCATCAAAAACATGGCATTTTCCGATCCAACTTTACTGCATCAGTTGCTGTCGAAATTCGCAGATGCGATCGCCGTTTACGTGCGCTATCAAATCGACTGCGGCGCGCAAGTAGTGCAAATGTTCGACTCCTGGGCCGGCCAACTTTCTCCGCAGGACTACGACACCTTCGCTCTACCTTACCAGAAACAAGTATTCGAGCAAGTCAAAAAAACCCATCCCGACACACCGCTAATTCTGTTAGTCACCGGTAGCGCCGGCCTCCTCGAACGCATGACAACATCCGGCGCGGATATCATCAGCGTCGATTGGACAGTTGATATGGCCGACGCGCGCAAGCGTTTGGGCCCCAACATGAACGTTCAGGGAAATCTCGATCCCGGCGTGTTGTTTGGTTCTCAACCGTTTATTCGCGATCGAATTCTTGATACAATTCGCAAAGCTGGTCATCGCGGACACATCCTCAATTTGGGACACGGCGTGTTACCGGGAACTCCCGAAGATAACGTGCGTTTCTTCTTTGAAACCGCAAAACAAGCCGACAAATTGCTTGCAGTTGCTGCTTGAAATTGATTGCGATTGTAGAATCCGATCGAATCCGGTTAATTGCAACTCATATTTGTAGGGATACGGCAATGGCGTATCCCTACGGTGGAAAAAGATAATATAATCGGAGCGAATCCGGTTAATTGCATCTGATATTTGTAGGACACTCCAAGAGCCCATTGCTGTCAACTTAACGTAAAACCGACTGTCTCTGTTGTTTGTATCAAAGTCTAGATCCCCCCTAACCCCCCTTAATAAGGGGGGGATATGAAGCACTCAAAGTCTCCCTTATTAAGGGGGATTTAGGGGGATCTGGACTCGAATAAAAGGGATATTCCTCATGGACTTGAGGTTTAAGTTGCCACTAATAGGTCATGCCGTCTCCCTACCGTCGAAAAATCCTCAAATCCTCCCTCTTCCCCTGCGGCAAAATGAACTCCAAAAAAATTTTTGTGACGGGTGCAAGTGGCTGTATCGGTCACTACATGACCGAAACTTTGATTCAAGAAACAAACCACGAACTTTACCTCTTAGTTCGCAACCCAGAAAAATTAAAATTTGACTGGAAAGCCCGCCCCGGCATCCATATATTACAAGGCGATATGCGAGATATCGATCAACACGCCGAACTTCTCCAAACAATAAATGTAGCGATTTTAGCTGCCACTGCTTGGGGAGGAACTCAAGAAGTGTTTGACGTTAACGTAACCAAAACTCTCCGGCTAATTCAACTACTTTCGCCACAGACTTGCCAACAAGTAATTTATTTTTCAACGGCCAGCATTCTCGGTAGAGACAACAATTTGCTCAAAGAAGCCGGGGAACTGGGGACAGATTATATTAGCTCAAAATACAACTGCATGGTACATTTATCAGCCTTGACAAATGTGCCTCCAATTACAGCACTTTACCCGACATTAGTATTGGGAGGAGATGCAGAAAAACCAGTTTCTCACTTGTCATCTGGTCTGCCACTTGTCGCCAAATGGATTGGTTTGATTCGCTGGTTTAAGGCAGATGGAAGTTTTCACTTCATCCACGGCGCAGATATTGCTAAAGTAGTTAATTATTTAGTTGAACATCCGCCGGCTTCCGAGGAACCGCGACATTTTGTGCTAGGAAATCCGGCGATTACAGCTAATGAAGTGGTAGAACAAGCTTGCCAGTATTTGAATAAAAACATATTTTTTCGGATTACTCTGTCACCTTGGCTAGCAGATTTCTTTATTTGGCTGTTCCGAATTCAGGTGGCTGCTTGGGATAGATTTTGCATCAGCTACCGCCATTTTACCTATCAAAATCTGGTGAATCCCGAAAGCATAGGAATGCCTAGTTACTGCGGCACAGTGGCAGATATGTTAAGAACTAGCGGGATTCCGGGCAAAGATTCAAATTAGAAGGAAAAGGGAACAGGGAAGAGGGAATGTGTATCTTACGAGATATATGTAGGGTGCGCCGAGGCGCATCTTACGAATAAGGTAAGTTTTTCCAGTTTTTTTTTCCTTAATCCCATGCTTTTTAAATGCGATTATCGTCAATTAAGGGTCAAATACGATAAGATATCAGCATTTGCAAACTTTAACAGGGAACTGCAAGCTAAAAATTGCGCTCATTGTGTGTGGCTTAGGGGGTGTGACCCATCGCCAGATATTCGATCGAGTGCAAGATCGTAATTTTAGCCTTAACATGAAGTCTTGAGAGTCGATCAAACTCTCAAACACGCCAGCCCGATCGCAAGTTGTTTACTGATGTGAGGTTTAACATATAATGCGAGTTCTTCTAGTTTACCCGCTGTTTCCGAAAACATTTTGGTCTTACGAGAAAATCTTAGAATTAGTCGATCGTAAAGTGCTGCTGCCACCGCTGGGTTTGGTAACTGTAGCAGCTATTTTACCCCAAGAATGGGAATTTAAGTTAGTCGATCGCAACATCCGACAAATCACCGAAGCAGAATGGGAATGGGCAGAGCTCGTTATTCTGTCCGCAATGATTGTCCAAAAAGAAGATTTGCTAGACATAATTCGCGAAGCAAAACGGCGCGGTAAATCCGTAGCTTGCGGCGGCCCTTACCCGACTTCCGTACCTGAAGAACCTCAAGCAGCGGGCATAGATTACCTGATTCTAGACGAAGGCGAAATCACCTTGCCGATGTTCGTCGAAGCAATAGCGCGCGGCGAAAAAAGCGGAATTTATCGATCGGACGGCGTAAAACCCGATGTTACTACAACTCCAGTCCCCCGCTTCGACTTGCTGGAATTAGACGCCTACGACTCTATGTCGATTCAATTTTCCCGAGGTTGTCCCTTCCAGTGCGAATTCTGCGATATCATCGTCCTCTACGGCCGCAAACCCCGCACCAAAACCCCCCAGCAATTGATAGCAGAATTAGACTGTCTCTACAACTTAGGCTGGCGGCGCGGCGTGTTCATGGTAGACGACAACTTTATCGGCAACAAACGCAGCGTCAAACTGTTGCTAAAAGACTTAAAAGTCTGGCAAGAAGAACACAAATTCCCCTTTACCTTCAACACAGAAGCATCCATCGATTTAGCCCAAGACCAAGAATTGATGGATATGATGGTAGCGTGCAATTTTAATGCAGTATTTCTAGGGATTGAAACTCCCGATGAAGAAAGCCTGCAAATGACCAAAAAATTCCAAAATACCCGCAATTCTCTGATAGAATCCGTAGAGTTAATTGCCAAATCCGGTTTGCGAGTAATGGCCGGATTCATCATCGGATTTGACGGCGAAAAACCCGGTGCCGGCCAGCGGATTGTCCAGTTTGCCGAAGCAGCAGCAATTCCGAGTACAACCTTTGGAATGCTGCAAGCTTTGCCGCACACTGCATTGTCCCACAGACTAGCAAAAGAAGGGCGGTTGCGCGACAAATCGGGCAACCTCAATCAGACTACTTTGATGAACTTTATCCCGACGCGGCCTCTCGAAGATATTGCCCGCGAATATGTCGAGGCATTTTGCGAAGTGTACGATGCTGAGAAATATTTAGACCGGACTTATCGCCATTTCTTAATGTTGGGTGCACCTACAGCAAATATACCTGCAAGAGTTCCCAGTTGGATCGACTTGCGAGCACTGTTAACTGTGGTTTGGCGGCAAGGAGTCAAGCGCAAAACTCGGTGGAAGTTCTGGCATCATTTGTTCAGCATTCTCAAACGCAATCCTGCTGTTTGGGATCACTATTTAACAGTATGTGCTCACAACGAGCATTTCCTCGAATACCGCCAGATTGTGCGGGATGAAATCGAAGCTCAATTAGCCGAGTTTTTGGCTAATGAGTCTCAAACCGTCTATCAAGAACCTGTTGCTGTTGAGGAAAAGCAAGTGCAAGCGGTTTAGGGTTCGAGAATTCAACCGAATAGGCAGATACTCTACTTCTTAAAGAAGTCTGGTATCTGGCTATTCTCTTTTGTTAGGTGGAGTTCCTTATAAAATTTTTGCGTTTTTCATGACCAAACTCGCTGAATTGGATAAGCATCAAAAGCCTCATCGCGACTAATCAAAACCAGCGAATGATTTATCGCCTGTGCTACCAGAATGCGATCGAAGGGATCTCGATGATACAGAGGAAGACCTGCGTAAATCTCAGTGTCTTCAAGTGTAATTGGTAGAATTTGAGCGTGAATGTATTGCAATTCCTTCGGCAGGTCTTAAAATGGTCGATTCAGTTGAAGCTTACCGACATTGATTTTAATAGAGATTTCCCAAAGGCTGGCAATATTAAAATACAAACCTGTTTTAGTATCGATCGCTTCTTTTGCTTTACTACTTAGATTGGAATCGCCAAGCAAATACCACAGAAAGGCATGAGTATCTAAAAGGGATTCCATGTTACATATATTCCTTTAAATCTTCCAGGGGCTCATCGAAATCATCAGACATAACAATCTGACCTGCCCAACTACCATAACCATGAGGTTGTTCAAATTGTTCTTGAGATGATTCAGTTTTTGCGTGTTTCTCCAGTAGATATTGTGCATAATGCAATATCTCTTGTTTAAGAAATTCTGGCATCTTAACGACTGTTTGAAAAATTTCTATATCGATAGTCATGATTTATGTGGAATTTTTACTATCTCATATTAACTAATTATACCATAATTGCATTCAAAACATATTGAGAATGGTTATCTCGTTTAATCTCGTTTTCAAGCAGAGCCGGGAAATCTCATATCATGCTGCTATGCTGCCTCTTGAGAGCAGGCGAGAGATTCTCCCGAAGCATTCCCTGTTTCTGACTGAAAAGGTGAAATACTACTATTGGCGGCAGCAGTTATTTCGGCAGATAGAGACGCGATCGCCCCCAAGTATGAAAACCTAATAACAAGCTCAAAAATATCAAAATCTCGATCGCCCTCAACCCGCCATGTTAGGAACAAATCAACTCAGAACAGCCGCTCTCTTAGGACTTCTAAGCGGTCTTCTCGTTTTAGGAAGTTATTATTTAATCGGCAACGAGCAAGGACTTTACATCGGTTTAGCGCTAGCCGCCTTCTCAAGTTTTAGCTCTTGGTACTATTCCGACACCGCCGCGTTAATGGCTTACCGCGCTCAGCCGATCGCCCGCAGCGAAGCACCAGAAATCTACGATATGGTAGCATCGCTAAGCGAAAAAGCCCAAATTCCGGTGCCTAAAATATTTCTAGTTCCCACTCAATCTCCGAACGCATTCGCCACAGGAAGAGACCCGGAACACGCGACAATAGCAGTTACTGAAGGCATCATCAAGCTGCTTTCCCGCGAAGAATTAGAAGGGGTTTTAGCGCACGAACTTACTCACATCCGCAACCGCGACACCCTCACTCAAGCAGTTGCAGGCACAATTGCCGGTGCAATTACGTTTGTCGGGCGAATTCTGACTTTTGGAGCGCTTTACGGCCCGGTAACGCGGGACAGCAGACAAGGCGCGAATCCGTTTGGTTTGCTGTTTTTAATCATTTTAGCGCCACTATCAGCAACCGTAATTCAATTGGCGATTTCTCGGACGAGGGAATTTGCAGCCGACAGCGGTGCGGTGGAAATTACCAATAACCCGATCGGCTTAGCAAACGCGCTGCAAAAATTGGAGAAAATGGGTCATGAAATTCCCATGCACGGCAATCCTGCGATGTCGCCGCTGCTGATTGTGAATCCTTTTTCGACTAAAGGTTTGCAGTCTCTTTTCCGCACTCACCCGCCGACAGAGGAGCGCATTCAACGCCTTTTGGAAATCGCGCAGCAGCAGCAGCAAGGTTCTCCTGTTATGGCTTACATAAACGGAATTTGATCGGTCGAAAATGCAGCAACAATATGGAGAAACCCGGTGTTTTGAAGCAACCGGGTTTCTGTATGTTTATAACGATCGCTGTATGGAGCGACTAATTCTTCGATTTCGATAGGTGAAGGGCGATGGCTTTTTCCGTAAATATCGGACTGTGATTTCGATAGGTAAAGGGCGGTCGCTTTGGCCGTAAATATCGCACAGTTTTGTCTTTACTGTGAGGCGTGATGCCTTTATTGAAAGGATTTACCCCACGCAGCAATTCATCAGGCTTGTTCTTTAAGTCCGGTGATGCTAGTAGTGGTCTATAAACTTCACCTTCATAGGGCTTCCAAACATATCCCAGACTGAACGATTGAAAAACCGAAGATGCTCCCGTTGCTTGCCAAACAGCTTCAGCTAAAATCAATCCAGGAAAAGCCAAGCCAGGCTCTTCAATCAATTCGCTGTAGGTTCTAAACTCATCTACTTCCATACCAACTAAAGCATACCGAAACGGTGGAGCCAACCGCAAACTCTGATACAGAAATATACCTATTTCCGTCATTAAATAAGCACTTTCTGGAGTGTTAATTCCAATCTCACTGATGCCACTTGGACAAACTCGACACCACCAATTTTCTTCTATATCCTGAAAAATTTCTGCCCGGCATTGGGAAACTCTACCGTTTGAGAGCACGCAGAAAGTTTTATTGAAATATTGAGCAAATTGCTGTGCTTCCGATTGCTTTGTGCCACATTCAGCCGATAAGCTAAACACCCATACCATTGCTGTTCTCCCCTTGAGTAAATTAAACTATCAAACTTTCTCCCATTCGTTCTGTGTCTGGGCCAGGGCTGCTTCATATTTCTCTAAAAGCATTGTAGCGCTTGGCAACATACTGACATGAGTTGGACTATCTTGCACAGATTCAATATCTCCGAGGATCTTGCTGTCGTCAATCTGCCAAAGAGGATCTTTTCCTGTTCCGCCAAATTTTGGGGGTTTTCGGGATGGTGGTAAGCCTTCGATAGAGAGGGATACAGACATTCCTTTTGTGTTTCTAATGGCTACAGTGACAGACTCCTCTGAAGACTTGCGCTCTGTTTCTGGTAGTAAATAACCTTGTTCATCCAACCAGTGTTTGGGGACTTGCTCAACATCAATATCAGTACCGTGTCTGACTCCCAGTAGCCTCGCGCTGCGTCCCATTTTGGGTTTACCGTTTTCTTCTGCCATGCCTCGATAATAGAGTCTTGCCATTAGCCTTTTATCAGCCCAACTCGATCGCCAGACCAATCATAATGTAATTGCTGCATTGGTTTCATGCGATTGCTCTTCGTTTTTGCAGCTAATTCGTGAGATGTCAGTGCTCATTTATTTTGATTTGAGTATCAGGGAGAGCGCCCTGTGATTGCTCTCCCTTAATACGATTACTGGCGATCGCACAAACGCGGGTTTGTCCGTTTGCCGTTGTCTGTTTCAGTCGGCTCATCGTGGAGTGCGATCGCAAAACGCAGATGATTTGGAATCATCTGCGTTCATCTGCGGTTTAATTAAACCCTATTAACCTCAAGCCGTAACCTTATCTAAAGCCCGCACTTGATGGAGAAATTCGCGAAGTGCATCGCCTTCCACCACTTCAGTTTCCAACAGCTTCTGCGTAATTGTTTCCAACAATTCCCGATTTGCTTTCAGAATATCCACAGCTTGTTGGTGTGCAGTTTCGACAATTTCCTTCACTTCTTGGTCGATCGCCTCCGCAGTTTGAGCACTTACCGCGCGGCGGGCATTTCCCATACCGTCATTGAGGAACATTGCTTGTTGACCTCGATCGTAAGCTAGAGGCCCCAAAACCTTACTCATCCCGTAAGTGGTCACCATCCGTTCAGCTAGATCGGTCGCCCTTTGCAAATCATTTGAAGCCCCAGTAGTAATGCTACCAAACACGACCTCCTCAGCCGATCGCCCGCCCAACAAAGTCGCAATTTGACCCCGCAATTCCGATTCATCCAACAAGAAACGGTCTTCAGTCGGTACTTGCAACGTGTAACCCAGTGCAGCCATACCGCGCGGGACGATCGAGATTTTTGACACTTCGCCGCCGCCAGTCATCGCAGCACCCACCATCGCGTGCCCGACTTCGTGGTAAGCCACAATCTTTTTCTCTTTTTCGTTGAGCACCCGGCTTTTCTTTTCCAAGCCAGCGACAACGCGCTCAAACGCCTCATAAAAGTCTTCCTGAGCTACAGTTAGGCGCTTGTTGCGAGCAGCTAGCAAGGCAGCTTCATTGACCAAATTTGCCAAATCTGCGCCCGAAAAACCGGGGGTGCGAGTGGCGACCGCCTTCAAGTCAATATCCGGGCCCAACTTCACTTTTTGAGAGTGAATGTTCAAAATTGCTTCGCGGCCGGATAAATCCGGGCGATCGACTAAAACTTGGCGATCGAAACGACCAGGGCGCAACAAAGCAGCATCCAAACTTTCCGGGCGGTTAGTTGCAGCCAGCACAATTACCGTAGTATTGCCCGCAGCAAAACCGTCCATTTCAGTTAATAATTGATTGAGAGTTTGTTCGCGTTCATCATTCCCACCGAAGCTAGCGTTACTGCTACGAGATTTGCCGATCGCGTCCAATTCATCAATGAAAATAATACAAGGAGCCTGTTTCTTAGCCTGCTCGAATAAATCTCTAACTCTTGCAGAACCAACACCTACAAACAGTTCCACAAACTCCGAACCGGAGATGCTAAAAAACGGCACGCCAGCTTCACCAGCCACTGCTTTTGCTAGCAGCGTTTTGCCAGTTCCCGGAGGTCCGACTAACAGCACGCCTTTCGGAATTCGCGCGCCAATTGCCGTAAACCTGTCAGGAGTTTTCAGGAATTCAACAACTTCGACTAATTCAGTTTTAGCTTCTTCTACTCCAGCCACATCAGCAAAAGTAATTTTAGCCGATTCGCCTTCTACATAGACCTTAGCCTTGCTTTTGCCGAGCGACAGCGCACCCTGCGGTCCGCCACCCTGTCTGTTCATAAAAAATTGAAAAATCGCCACAAAAATCAGCGGCGGAACCACCCAGCTTAAAACACTCCCGATCCAGCCATTTTTAGCCGGCGGAGTTGCCGCAAATTCAACGCCTTTTTCTTGCAAAAGTTTAGGCAGTTCCAGGTCAAAAATTGGAGTAGTTGACAGCACTTGACCGGGTTTGTCACCCTCGCCTTTGAGTTGGTAGCGAATTTCATTTTGGCCTACCGAAGCTCGGACTACATCTTGTTCTTGTACTTGATGGACGAACAAGCTGTAAGGCACTTGCGGAATTTGGGGACCGAACAAATTCGGTAAAAAGATGTTTGCCAGCAGAAACAAACTTGAGAGCAATAACAAGACATTGCTAATTTGTCGAAAACGAGGTGCTTGGGGCTGGTCTTTAATGGCCATTGATAACTGTCATCCTTTGATTTAACGCTGTTTTATTCATCTATTTTCTCATCAAATACCCACACACTGTTAAGCGGATTTCCTCACTTTTTCGGGTGGGTTAACCCGCTAGCACGGATTTGCTATTATTAACAATGTTTTTTTTAACGAACCGCGAAGACGCTAAGGACACAAAGGGATAGAAGAGAAGAGGGTTATAGTCTGTAGGGTGCGCCGAAGAACACCGAATATTTATGCAGCTTCTGGGTTTAATTGAATCATTTCCCAAGTAGTATAAGTGCCGATCGCACCCCAAATCGCGTAAGGCAAAAGTAACAAAGCGGCGGTTTGAGAAATCGGCAAAACAGCCAAGGCCAGCACAACTCCCAAAATCTCGCCAGCCCCTCCCAAAATTGTTCCTACTTTGAGACTTTTGGCTCTGAGAGTAGCAGGAATATAAGCAACTGTTACAATTTCTAAAAGTAAGTACAAAGCCATCAGCAGCCATGTTTTAAGGCTCCCTGGCTCCTGTTCCCACACGAAAGTAGCGCTGCCGGCCCCGCAAGCAAAAATTACCGTCCAAATTAACGGAATTGCAGGCTCAAAAAACATCCAATCGGGTCTTTGAAGTTTGACTGCCCAGTTAATATCGCGCAGTTTAAAAAACAGAGTGCCCATGGCGACTGAGAAAGTCACGCCGCCGATAATCATCCAAGATTGAATCATGGTTTTCAACTTTCCAATTGCTCGATCGCTCATTAAGTCGATCGTGCCAACTCCCAGCCGAACTTAGATCCGCCTTTAGTAATAACTTTTGTAAAGCCCTATGCAATTATTGCTAACCGCCAGACAAATTCTTAGCAAACTCCTCGCGTCCAGACACCAAATTAGCTGGAACGCCGTTAGGGTAATTTTGCGCGATTAAAGCTTGCAACTTTTGAACTCGGTTTTCGGGGTTGGGGTGAGAACTCAAAAACTCCGGCGGCGCTTCGCCCTTCCTAGCAGCACCGAGAATTTGCATCACCTCAACAATACCTCTAGGATCGTAACCCGCCTCCGTCATAAACCGAAAACCGAGCCGATCGCTCTCAAGTTCATCCGATCTACCGTACCGCAAACCGACAACTTGATTGACAGCTTGAGCAATTAATGCTGCTTGCTGACCCCCACCGCGATCGTCGCTAGTAGCCACCCCAACCGCCGTTACCAAAGCCCTGCCCAACTGCTGTTTTGCCAAGTGTTCCGCACCGTGGCGCGCCACAACGTGACCGCTTTCGTGCCCTAGTATAGCGGCCAACTGAGCCTCGGAATTTAGCCGGCGCAGCAGCCCCGCAGTAATGAAAACTTGTCCCCCCGGTAAAGCAAAAGCATTGACAGTTTGGGCATCTCGCAGCAGGTGGAATTCAAACGGATAACCTGCTTGTTTCGCCGCCGAACCGTTGACAACTCGTGCTCCTACTCGATCGATATACTGCTGAATACTTTGGCTGGGATAAAGCCCCCCGTGCTTGGCTGCCATTTGATCTCGCGCCTGCAATCCCAAAACTATCTCCTGGCGGGGAGAAAGCTGCACCCGCTGTCTCTCTCCTGTTACGGGATTTTGTACGTCGTTTGTAAAATAGGTAATTGCCCCAAAAAATGCCATTAATAGTCCGATCGCAGCTCGAAATAAAAATTTGTTCACAGGCTTTTACCTAAAAAGTTTCGCGAATAGACTACTACACTGACACCTACCTCCACATCTGCCTGAAGTATCAAAAATGGAAACTTGTTAGAGTTTTTTGGAATATTTTGCGAACAAGGCTTTTTTTAACGAACCGGGAAGGCGCAAAGAACACGAAGGAACAGAAGAAGAGAAGAAAATAATAGAAGAAGGTTATAGTTATTAAATCGGTTAAATCTGTTGAATCTATTACACAATCCGTTGCCGAACTTCCTTCGCAATATGTTTCAAGCTACCCGCCGCCGCCTCGCTATTTGGTACACTGCCGTTACTGCTGTATTGTTACTTGTATTTGCCACGGGTTTCTATTTCTACGTCCGCACTACTTTGATCGATCGCATTGATGACACTCTCAATCATGTTGTAGAAGTAATAGAGCGAACTCTCGTTATCGAACCGCTAACTTTCCCCAATACCACAGATAAAATTAAATTGCAAGTTAATATTCAAGCGAGTTTTCGAGATAGCACCGATGCAGTAGAAGACGACCACATAGATTTAGAATGGTTCAGTCCTACGGGTGAATTGCTGTGGTCTACATTATCGGAACCGCTGAATATTCCCATTCACGCTAACCGTACCGGCGAAACAGTTTGGATAATTAATAATAAGTTACAGTCCGATCAAAACTATTCCCTCAGACAAGTAACGCAGCGAGTACAAAGCGGCCGCCAAGTTCTTGGATATTTGCGAGTCAGCCATCCTTGGTTTGAAGTGACAAAACCCATCCGCCAATTAATTCTCGATTTGATTTTGGGCGCGAGTTTAACTCTAATTTGCGTTGCAGCTATTGGCTGGCTGCTGTCGGGATTGGCTATGAAACCTGTGCGGGAATCTTACGGGCGTCTCAAACAGTTTACTGCTGATGCTTCTCACGAACTCAGAAATCCGATCGCCACTATTCAAACTAACGTTCAAGTAGCTTTAGCGGAACCGGATATCGAACCGCAGCAGCATCAACAGCTACAAGTTATCGAACGTCTCACGCGCCGTTTGGGGCGCTTGGTTGACGATTTGCTGTTTTTAGCCAGACAAGATAGCGGTATCGTGCAGCAGCAGTGGATTGAGGTTCCTCTCGATGCTTTGCTGATGGAGGTAATTGAAGAACAACAGGCGATCGCCACAACCCAAAATCTCTCTCTTTCTTTGGAAATTGTCGATCTGCCCAACGCTGAGGAAAACTTTACACTGTTGGGCGACTGGGATCAACTAGCCCGACTTTTTACGAATCTCGTCAGCAATGCCGTGCAGTACACCCCCTCTGGAGGTCAAATTCAAGTAGAATTGGAGGTGGCAGCTAAAAACAAAAGAAATTCGCCAATGTTACACCCAGCGCTGCAAATAAAAGTAACAGACACCGGCATCGGAATTTCCGCAGAAGCCCTGCCGCATTTATTCGATCGATTCTATCGCGCAGATCCCGCCCGCACCCACCGCAGCGCCGCTGGTTCCGGTTTAGGATTAGCCATAGCCAAAGCAATTGTCGAAAATCACCGCGGCCAAATCCGCATTGACAGCCAAGTCGATCGAGGTACCGCCGTTACCGTCACCCTCCCCGCCCACAAATCAGAACAATTCCGCCTTTAAAACTTCCCCTCTTCCTCTGCGCCCTCTGCGGTTTAAAAAAAATCTACCCCTCAAACCCTGATTCTTCCTACCTCGCGCCCAAACCCAGCTATTAAAATTCATTTCCGCCATAGATTAACATAAACGTTGTTGGAAAACCTCGATCGAACTTGTGAGGAGTTATTTATGTTTCGCCACAATCTACCGTTAAAAAAAATCAGCTTGCTAGCAGCCACCTGCGGAGGTTTACTCGTTAGTCTCGCAACACTTTCCCACGCCGGCGGCCCCCCGCCCCAACAAGGAAAACCGGTTTCCCAACCCGCAGAGACTCCCTCAGAGACTCCCGCAGCCACTGAAGAACCCGTCAGCCAACCAACTCCGGCTGCAAGTCCGGGCCTCAGCGGGATGCCATCTACACCCACAGACGCGCCTCCCCGCTTTCCCCTGCCCAGTGCGCGAGTTACGCCTGCCGAAGGCGGGATAGTAATTAAACTGGTGAATACCACCAATGCTGTCATCAATTATCAAATCGTAGGCGTGACCCAGCCGCGCACTCTGGGCGAACAATCGGAAATTTTGCTTCAAACCCTCCCAGTGCCAATCACCCTCACTTACCAGCGCCCAGACGGCGGATTGGTGCTGGTTCGCCCCCAAGCAACCGCAATGCCGGGAATGTTGCAAGTCAGTTTCGGCGCGACAACTGAGGTGGCCGCTGATACAAAATCCCTGGAAATTCAGGAAGATGGGAGAGTATTTTTGAATTAGGTTAATTGGTTGACGGTTGACGGTTGACTGTTACCATTCGTCTCAACTTAAGACTAAAACCCATAAAAAATCTCGTTTATAGTTTAGTTTCGCTCCCCCCTTAATAAGAGGGGGACAAGAGTATTCTTACGTCCCCTATAACTCCCATTAATAAAGGGGGAAGAGCATTCAAAGTCCCCCTTCTTAAGGGGGATGCGAGGGGGAGCGAAACTTCGATACCAACGAGATATACACAGGGTTTTAGTATTATGTTGACACCGATGGGCTGTTAGTAATTCCCAATTTCCAATTCCAAATTCCCAGTCAGCCGTCAATCGCCGAGTAACAACGGAGGTAACTTAGTAAAAGGTAAATCCTCGTTGATTGCATCAATTTCTTCCTGTTCTCTTTCGTTGATTTGACCGATATAAGACTTGAGAATTTGGGCCAGACGGTTGTTATAAAATCGGTGCAAACTATAATTTGGCGTAGCTGGAAAGCCGCGCCGTTTTTTGTGCCGGCCGCCGGCACCGGGATCGAAGCTTTGGATGCCCCGATCGATCGCCCATTCGATCGGCGTATAGTAACAAGCATCGAAGTGCAAGCAGTCGATTTCCTGCAAACTGCCCCAATAACGGCCGTACAGTCGATCGCCCTTATACAAACAAAAAGACATACCCACCGGCTGTCTCTCATCTTCCTTGTCGTAGGCGGCTACAAATAAAACTCGATCGCGATAATTGTGGTGCAACTGTTCAAAAAATCGCTTAGTCAGATACTTGCTTCCCCACCAACCAAATTTGTCGCAAGTATTCTCATAAAAAGCATACATTTGAGCAAACATGGCTTGGGGAATTTCATCGCCCGTCAGCGTTTTTATCAACAAACCAGCTTGATCGACTGCTTTGCGTTCGCGTTTGATATTGCGGCGCTGGTTGGCATTAAATGCGCCTAAATAATTGTCAAAATTTTGATAGCCTTGATTTTGCCAAATATAACTGTGGTGCAGCCAACTGCTGAAACCGTGGCTTTCCATTCTTTCGCGCCATTCTGGATCGACATAAAGGAAATTGCAACCAGAGATATTGTGGCGATCGCAAAAATGGTCGATCGCGCTTACCATTACTCCGGTTAATTCGTCTTCATCTTCCCCCTCGGCAATAAGAAACCGATAGCCTTCAGCCGGAGTAAACGGCGTCATTCCCATCAATTTGGGATAATAGTGAACACCCAAACGTTGGGCTAAATCCGCCCACTGATTATCGAATACAAATTCCCCGTAACTGTGACTTTTGACATAAAGTGGCGCGCAAGCAATCAACTGTTTGTCTCGCCAGACTGTTAAGTGATGCGGTAGCCAACCGGTTTTACCTGTTGCACTGCCCGATACTTCGAGATTGTTCAGCCAATCCCATTCCAGAAATGGAGTTTTTAGTGGCATCGCCAGGGCATCCCACGACGCTTGCGGGATTTCGCCTATTTTGCTAATCCAGGCTACAGAATATTCAGGTTTTGGCTGTTTCAGCATAGGGAGATTTGAGCGTAGAGCGATCGAACTTCATTTAAGTTAATACAATTCTTCGATCGCTGGGAAAGCTGAATGGCAACTGGTGTCAACTGAACCTTGAAACCTGACAAATCTCGCTTTTGTCCGAAACCCGATCCCCCTAAATCCCCCTTAAGAAGGGGGACTTTGAGCGCCTCCGGTTCCCCCCTTCTTAAGGGGGGCTAGGGGGGATCGGAGGGCTTAATCGTCAAACCCTAGTCTCCGAGTACGTTTGAGCTTCAGTTAGTTCGATCGACCCGATAATGCAAAAATACCTCTTGTCCCATCTGTTTAACCGCCAAAAGTTCCAATTTTGGAGCTAAATCCGCCAAAAAACCCTTTCCCTCCACAGGTGTCGGTGCATCCGCGCCGCCCAAAATTAACGGGCAAACCGTCAGCCAAAGTTCGTCTACCAAGCCTGCCGCCAGCACAGAGGCTACCAGTTTCCCCCCACCCAGAATCGCCAAGCGTTTGATATCGAAGCTTGCTAGCTGTTGAAACGCATCAATCCAATCAATCTCTCCACCTGCGGTTTTCGCATAGATAATTCGATCGAACTTACTGTTTGTCATCGGGTAGGGAGACGGCAATGCGGTATGCCTACTGTCTTGCCCCGTCAGCAGCCACCGAGGTACCGGTTGCTGGAAAAATCGCAAGTTGGGGTCAAATTGGGGCGATCGCGAACATACAATTTGCACCGGTTGTGGTGGCTTCCCTTGCAGTTCCCTCTGTTTGAGCAATTCCGGCGAAATCACTCTCATCGTCGTCCCATAAGCCTGTAAAGTGCCGTTGCCGAACAAAACCGCGTCGCTTGCTGCTACTTGCTGTTCGAGGTGGGCTTTGTCGTTGGCAGAACCGAATCTCGCGGGCGATCGTACTGCATCTGCTATTTTACCGTCAGCACTGATCGCGAGTATTACTGTTGCGTGAGGTTCAGTCATTACTTATCAGAATTTCGCAGAACTTTTAACTGTAGCAATTCACAACTATTTGTAAAGTTTTTTTTCAACTCGCTCGCACTGCTTTTATTTGACGGATAATGTGGGTTTATTTATTTTGCAACGGTAGCGATCGCCCTACCAAAGTATTTACTTTTCTTTACAAACAGCAGACAAAAAACGGCGCGGGAGGTAAAAAATTCGTTGCAGACTTTAAATGCGCCGCGCGATCGACTAGAGTAAAAAAAATGGCTTGATCCGTTTATTCATCGCAAAGGAAAAAAAGCTCATGGTTCAACGCGGTTCAACAGTCCGGATTCTCCGCAAAGAATCCTACTGGTATCAAGAAGTGGGCACCGTTGCTACGGTAGACCAAAGCGGCATTAAATACCCAGTTATCGTTCGCTTTAACAACGTAAATTATGCAGGCGTCAACACCAACAACTACGCCGAAAGCGAATTAGTGGAAGTGGCGGCACCCAAAGCAAAAGCGAAAACAGCGACTGCTGTAGCTTCCGGCGGCAAACAAACCACGCTCGACGAGAAAACTCGGAAAACCGGCAGCGGAGGAGCCCCCTCGCAGCCGAAAACTTCGACGGACAGCAAACCCGGCGCCGAAGAGCCCGGTACCGTCGAAGGTTCGCCTCAGGGTCAAGGAACAGAACAGCGCTAATTGTGCCAGAACTGCCAGAAGTTGAAACTATTTGCCGGGGTTTGAATCAAGCAACCCTCGATCGAGAAATGTTGGGCGGGGACGTGTTGTTAAATAGCACGATCGCCCGCTCAATCTCTGCGACCGATTTTTTGACGAAACTCAAAGGAAAGTCGATCGCCCGCTGGTACAGACGCGGCAAATACCTCCTGGCAGAACTATCTCAATTCCCAGAAGGAGAAAGAGAGAAAGGGAAAGGGGGAGAATCTAGGGATCGAACTCCAAGCTCTTCCCCTCTTCCTTCTTCCTTCCTCCTTCCTTCAAAAGCCGGCTGGTTGGGCGTTCACTTGCGGATGACCGGACAACTGCTGTGGGTGAACAGATCCGAACCCCTGCAAAAACACGCGCGAGTGCGGCTATTCTTTGAAGGAAACCAAGAATTGCGGTTTGTAGACCAGCGCACCTTCGGGCAAATGTGGTACGTGCCTGAAGAAACCGAGGTTTCCAGCACAGTCATCGGTCTGAAACTTTTAGGGCCCGAACCGTTTTCCGACGAGTTTACAACAGAATATTTGACCCGCAAGCTGCACCGGCGGGCGCGACCAATTAAAACAGCTTTGTTAGACCAAGCACTGATAGCTGGTTTGGGCAATATTTACGCAGACGAAACTTTGTTTTTGTCGGGAGTGATGCCCACAACTCTGTGCGCGGATTTAACCGCAGAGCAAATAGGGCGCATCCATACAGCTATTATTCAAGTTTTACAGAAGGCGATCGCATCGGGCGGCACGACTTTTAGCAATTTTCTCAACGTCCAAGGTGTCAACGGCAACTACGGCGGCGTCGCTTGGGTGTACAATCGCGCCGGTCAACCCTGTCGCACTTGCTCCACAACCATCGAACGTATAAAATTAGCAGGGCGATCGACTCATTTTTGCCCCATTTGTCAGACATAGGAAGCAGTCAATGGATTTTAGGCTTTAGATTTTAGATTTTAGATTTACCCCACGAATCGCACCCCTTTATTCCTTAGTCCGCGTAGGCGGACTTCGTTTGTTTAGTAGCCATTTCAATCGCAGAGTGACTTTCAAGCCAAATCTAGATTAAAATTTGTATAGTTTTTTAAACTAAACAAAGCAAGTTATGGCAATCAAGAAAGGCAGTATAGTTCGCGCTGTACGCGAAAAATTGGAAAACAGTCTAGAAGCCAAAGCCAGCGACCAGCGCTTTTCCTCGTATATATTTGAAACAAAGGGCGAAGTGATGGATGTTCGCGGCGACTATGCCTTCGTCAAATTTGGCAAAGTTCCCACTCCCAATATTTGGCTGCGGGTAGATCAACTCGAAGATTTTAAGTAACTCACCAAAACTAAACATCACTGCTCTTAATGTAGCGAAGGGTGCACACCGCGCACCTTTCCCCAATTAAGCTGATTGCTAAAATCTAAAATCTAAAATCTAAAATCTAATGATTTCCCCCACAAATCCTCCATCAACCCGCGTATCAATTATTGGTGCAGGCAAAGTCGGCAGCACCTTAGCCCAGCGAATTGCTGAGAAAAATCTGGCAGATGTAGTATTGCTAGATATTGTGGAGGGTTGGCCGCAGGGCGTTGCTTTAGATTTGATGGAAGCCAGGGGAGTGGAACGCCACGATCGCCAAATTGTCGGTACAAATGATTATACAGATACAGCTAACTCAAATATCATAGTAATTGCCGCCGGAGTTCCGCGCAAACCCGGTATCAATCGGGAAGATTTAATTAAAATTAATGCTCGAATTGTCACGGAAGCATCAAAACAGGCGATCGAGCATTCTCCCGAAGCAATCTTAATCACAGTCACAAATCCCCTAGATATCATGACTTATTTAGCGTGGGAAGCAGCGGATTGGCCAAAACACCGAGTCATGGGTATGGGAGGAGTTCTCGACTCCGCCCGCTTTGAAACTTTTATAGCAATGGAATTGGGCGTTTCAATTGCTGAAATCAATGCAACTGTCATCGGTTCTCATGGCGATTTGATGGTTCCTTTGCCCCGCTATTCTACTGTCAACGGTATTCCCATCAATCAACTTATGGATGCTGGGGCGATCGATCGACTCGTACAACGAACTCGCCACGGCGGCGCAGAAATTGTAGAATTGATGAAGACTGGTAGTGCTTATTTTGCACCCGCATCTGCTGTCTGTTTGATGGTAGAATCTATTTTATTTAATCAGTCGCGACTCTTACCTTGCTGCGTTTATTTGCACGGCGAATACGGGGTGCAAGATATCTTTTTAGGAGTGCCCTGCCGCTTGGGATATCAGGGAGTCGAACAAATAGTGGAACTTGAACTCAGCGATACTGAAAGAGCAGCCTTTATCGAGTCGGGCAAATTGGTTGCCCAAAATATTGAGGAAGCCAGGGCAATACTGAAAAAGGCTTATTAAGTTTGTAGCAGTTCGTCGAACATAGCATCCTGCTCGCCACTTCAATATAATAATTTATACTGAGTATGACAGGGCGATCGCTCTGTCGGAAGTAGGCTTCTCGGATTTCAACCGCGCTTTGATAAAAAATATCATTGCTCATGCTTGTTCTGCTGTATTTCCAACCCAGAAAAATGAGCTGCAAGGAACCGATCAATAAACATAAAATTTACTCTGAAAAATTTGGTAAAAACGCAAAAAATGGCAAAAGCAGTTAAACTTTATCTGCGCGACAATACATCAGAGTTTATCTAGAAATTAAAGCAAAAATCTGCCATCTTTTCTTTATTAATAAACCCACTGATTCGGCTGTTGGTTTTGGCTTATCTCTCACTCGCGATATTATTGCCCAACAACACGGTGGCACTTTAAAGGTAGAAAGTGAAATGTGAGTTTATATGAAATTTATCATTACTTTGCCCACACTTTAATCGTCGCGATCGCCCTTTCTATTGATCGAGCTTGAAATACCTTTACTTTACCCAAAAATGTGATACCCTAAATATTTGTATTATTGAAAATTTTTACAGTTGTCAAAAATCACAAAAATCCGGCAAACAGTCTCCGCGCGTACGAAGCTATCCCGAACGCGCGTTCGGGCCCGTTGCGGTAGGAAATCGCCCTTGAGTTGAGCCAATTTAACCATAGGCTGCAACTACCTCAACTGTTTGACAGAAAACTAACCTCTGATTCGGTGAATTTTAATCATTTTAAAAAAAATTCTATTCCTTATATAAAAAAATGAGAATGCAAGAAAAAATATCTCAAACTTTTGGTTACCCTAAAGGTCGTAAAAAATCTAATTTAGGAGAGATAAATCAAGCATTACTTAAAACTCTAGAAAAGGCGAGGGTCTAAGTTTAGACAAATTTTAATAGAGGCGAACCCAACAGGATATTCGCTCGCCAAAACAAAGAAATCCTTGCTAGAGTTTTCGGTAATAATAAAAAGGTGACAATTGCAACCGAAGGCGAGCCACAAAATGTCAAAATTAGTCAGAGATGCTCCTGCCGATCGCGCAATGGAACCGGATTTCTTCGTTCCACTTTCGGAGCTTCCCTGACTTAATTACGTTAAAAAACCGAGTTTATGTGTAAGTTTGCTTAGCATTATTCTCAATAATTGACAAGTTATGACGTAGCAAGTTATGCCTTTTTTCAGTAAATGTACGGAACCTAAGATGCTCGATTGATTTCCCAATCTAGAAAAAATACGGAAATGCAGCCTGAGTAGCTGCTAAGTGGTAGCAGAAGGAGGAAAATATGTTCTTTGCCTTTTTGAGTTACCAGACTCAACTTGCAGAGCGCTATTGAGATGCCATCAACCTCGATACCAAACCGCAAAATAACTAAAGAAAAAGCATTATGTTTCATGAATACCTGTATCACGAAGTAACCAACCTGCGCGAGAAACTAGCTCACCTAGAAAGACAAACGCAGTCTCAAACCTGGTTCAAAAAGCTGCAAGCGCTGATGGGAGTTATTAGCAAAATTCGTGAATCCCTAGACTTAGAAACAATATTCAAAATCACAGCCACCGAAGTTCGGCAACTCCTAAATGCCGATCGAGTCGCAGTCTACCGTTTTCTTCCCGAATCCGAATGGAATGAGGGCGAAGTAGTATCCGAAGACGTACTGCCCCAATACAGCCCATCTTTGGGAGCAAGAGTCCGCGACTACTGTTTCGGCGAACAATTTGCAACCAAATACACCAAAGGATACGTTCAAGCAGTCACGGACATCTACAAAGCCCGGTTGAGCCCTTGTCACCTCAAAATCCTCAAGCGGTTTCAAATCCGAGCCAACTTAGTCGTACCGCTGCTGCAAGGGCAACACCTGTGGGGATTGCTGTGCATTCACTCCTGCGGTCAACCCCGCCAGTGGCAAGAAGACGAAATCGAATTTGCCAGACAAGTAGGAGACCATTTAACACTTGCCATCCACCAAGCCGAACTGCACTTGCAAACCCAGAGGCAAATAGCACAAATCGAAGCGGCACAGCAGAAACTCCGCGACAGCGAGCAAAAATATCACCAAATTCTCGATTCCATCGCCGATATAGTATTAGTCAAAGGCCCTCAATCAAAAATCGTCTGGGCTAATAAAGCATTCCGCGACTACTACGGCATGACTCAAGATGAACTTCAAGGAATCGTAGACGCACCTTTCTCCGCTCCCGACCATACTCTCGAGTACATTAAAGATGACGCCTTCGTATTTGAAACCGGACAGACTCTAGAAATTTCTGAAGAACCGATCACGCGGCACGATCAAGAAGTGCGAATGTTTAGTACAGTCAAAACACCCATCCGCAACGCAGACGACCAAATCGTCATGACAATCGCCGTCTCCCGCGACATGACGGAACGCAAAAAAACAGAAGAAGCCGTCAAAGCCAGCGAAAGCAAATACCGCAGCCTGGTAGAAACATCCCAAGACATGATTTGGTCGGTCGATGCTTCAGGATGCTACACCTTCGTCAACCCAGCCGTTAAGTATATCTACGGTTACGAACCAGAAGAAATGATCGGTCGGCCGTTCTCCGACTTTGTGACACCAGAACAAAGCCTGAAAGATTTAGAAGTTTTCGCCCGCCTGGTAACCGGAGAATCAATTTTCCAGTACGAAACCACCCAAATCGCCAAAGACGGCAGCATGAAACATTTAATGTTTAACGCCATTGCCCTTTACGACGAAACCGGAAACTTCCTCGGCACGACCGGTACAGCCACCGACATTACCGATCGCAAGCGAGCAGAAGCAGCCTTACAACACGCCAACGCAGAACTAGAGCGCAGAGTAGAAGCACGCACGGCCGAACTGCGCCAGACTTTTGCCGCCCTCACGGCCAGCGAAGCCAGGTTCCGGACGATCGCGGCCACCATCCCCGGAGCTCTGTTCCAATTTTGCAGCAGCCAGGGAGTGTGGAGAGTTGACTACATCAGCGATCGTATCTTCGATATCACGGGCGTCACAGCAGCAGAAATGACGCGAGACTTAAATACATTCATTTCTCGCATCCACCCCGAAGACTCGGAAAGCCACCTCGCTTCCGTCAACGAAGCCGTAGAAAATCTTTGTCCCTGGCACTATGAGGGGCGGTTAGTCAAGCCCGACGGCGAGATTCGCTGGTGGCAAGGCGACTCGATGCCCACCCGCAGCGAGAACGACGAAATAATATTTTGCGGCGTTTTTCTCGACATCACCGATCGCAAAGTTGCCGAAACCGCCATCCGCAACAGCCAGCGGCAGCTCAAAGAAGCCCAGAGACTCGCCCATGTCGGCAATTGGGAACTCGACGCATCCACCGAAACCCTCACTTGGTCGGAAGAACTTTTCCGCATCTTCGGGCTCGAACCGGCCCCCATCGCGCCCAACATAGCCGAACAGGTAGCTCTGATTCATCCAGAAGATTTGGAATTGTGGCAAACTCAAGTGCAGCACGGACTCGCAACAGGCATCCCTTTTGAGTTTGACTTTCGCCTTTACCGTCCCGACGGCATCTTGCGACACGTGAACGCCGTGGGCAGAGCCGAAACCGATGTGAACGGCAAGGTACTAAAACTGTTCGGTACGGTGCTCGATATTACCGATCGCAAAGCCGCCGAAGCAGCACTGCGGCAAGCAGCAGTCGAGTTAGAAGACAGAGTGAGCGATCGCACGGCCGAACTTTCCCTAGCAGTCAGGCAATTAGAACAAGAAATTGGCGATCGCAAACAGGCAGAAGCAGCGCTACAAGTTTCCGAGCAAAACTTGAGAACCATATTTAACAATGTCTACGATGCTATCTTGATTCACGATTTAGAAGGAAATATTATCGATTTCAATAATCGAATGTTAGAAATGTACGGAGTTACCCCAGAACAAGCAACAAAATTATCAATTAAAAAGGACTATTCAAGTGGCGACAATCCCATTGAACAAATGGGAGAACTTTGGGAAAGAGTATTAGCCGGCGAAACAGGTCGCGTGGAATGGAAAGCGAGGCGTCCCAAGGACGGTTCAACTTTTGATGCAGAAATTGCCCTATCCAGAATTCATCTCAACGGTAATCTCAGCATCATTGCCAACGTCCGAGATATTAGCGATCGCAAACAGGCAGAAGCAGAACTCCTACACGCCCAACAGTTTATGGAGTCCGTACTCAAAACCATACCTGTAGGAGTGGTTGCCAAGGATGCCCAAGAACTGCGATTTGTACTGTGGAACCCAGTAGCTGAACAGTTACTCGGTTTCAGTGCAGCAGAAGTGATTGGCAAAAATGATTACGACTTTTTCCCAACAGAACAAGCTGATTTTTTTACCGCCAAAGACCGTGAAGTGCTCAACAACGGGCAAATTGTAGAAATCGCCGAAGAAGAGATTGAAACGAGGCAGGGAGAAACACGGATATTTCATACCAAGAAAACATCAATACTCGATGCTGATGCCAAACCGCAATATCTATTAGCTGTCACCGAAGACATTACCGATCGCAAGCGGGGAGAAATTGCCTTGAGGCGATCGGAAGCCCGGCTCAGACAGCAGGCCGAGCGAGAAAAATTGCTCAACAACCTCACGACTCAAATCCGCAATTCTCTCGATTTTGACAGCATTATTGCTGTCGCCGTCCAAGAAATTCGGGCTTTCATGCAGATCGATCGTTGCAACTTTAGCTGGTATCGCTGCGAGGGGGAAGAGCCTTTCTGGGAAATTATTAAAGAATCTCATACAAGAGAACTTCCCGATTTAATAGGTTGCTATAAAGCTTCTGACTTCGGCACTGTAGGAGAACCGATATTGCGTCTAGAAACGCTCCAAGTCGATGATGTCGAAGCAATCGCAGATCCTGTTTGGAGAAAGTCTCTTAAGTCTATGGGCTACCAATCTATATTGGCAATTCCGATGCAGGCACTTTCGGGAATCGTGAGTGTTGTTACCTGCTCCCACTCCGCTGCTGTACGCCCCTGGAGCGACAGCGAAGTAGAATTGTTGCAAGCGGTTACAGTTCAATTGGCGATCGCTCTCAACCAAGCCGATCTTTACGCCCAAACTCGCAATAAAGCTCGCGAATTAGAGCAAACATTGCAGAAATTAACCAGCACTCAATCGCAGTTAATTCAAAATGAAAAAATGTCAAGTCTCGGTCAACTTGTGGCAGGAGTCGCCCACGAAATCAACAACCCAGTTAACTTTATTTACGGCAATCTCAGCCACGCCAACGACTATACCCAAGACTTGCTGCACCTAATCGAACTTTACCAAAACCACTATCCCGATCCCGTCCCGGAAATTCAACAGGAAGTAGACAAGATTGAACTCGACTTTTTGATGGAAGACTTGCCAAAGTTGCTTTCTTCAATGAAAGTCGGTGCAGACAGAATTCAGCAAATTGTTGCTTCTCTCCGCACATTTTCCCGCATGGACGAAGCGGAAAAGAAAGCAGTCAACATCCACGACGGCATAGATAGCACCCTGATGATTTTGCAGCACCGGCTCAAAGCTAAACACAATCATCCAGAAATTCAGGTGATTAAAGAATACGCTCAACTTCCCTTAGTAGAATGTTATGCCGGACAGTTAAATCAAGTATTTATGAACATCTTGAGCAATGCTTTGGATGCTTTGGAAGAACGGGATCAGCGCCGTTCTGCTGAGGAAATGCGGCAACAGCCGAGCCACATCCGCATCCGCACTGAAATATCGCCAGCGGGCAAGGTAATCATTCGGATTTCTGACAACGGGCCGGGGATACCGGAGACAGTCGGCACTCGGCTTTTTGACCCGTTTTTTACCACTAAACCTGTGGGTAAAGGCACTGGGATGGGCTTGTCGATTAGCTATCAAATTGTTACAGACAGACACAACGGGTCGCTCAAATGCACTTCTTCTCCGGGACAAGGTACAGAATTAACGATCGAGATTCCCCTCAAAGCTAATTGTTAATGGGGAATTGGTAAGTTGTAATTGGCAATTGGCAATTGCAAAAGCGTTACTGTGCGTCAGTTTGGTAATTTTAAACCATTTCAAATCCGGTAGCATCGTCTTGATAAAATCCAGTCAATAGTCAACAATCACCGACGGTGCAACCGGAATTAATCTAATTCATCTGCGTTAATCTGTGTTTATCTGCTATCATCTGCGGTTTTAAAAAGATAATTGATGGCCGCAGATGACAATGGATTAACGCGGATTCACGCAGATTAATAATTCCGATGCTAACAGATTTGATCGTCACCAAAAATTTAATTTTGATGCACCATTTATTCCTTGGTGCATCAGTTTTGAGATTGTGAGTTTGTAGCAAAAATGTCTTCACGGGGTGACGCACTATTTACCAATCTGTACCTCACTCAGTCCATAATTGCTTTATTACCGAGATTTATCAGGATTTCTGTCACGGCAGAACTGTCCAAAGGTTTAGAAAACCAATATCCCTGAGCTAATTCGCAGTCGAGTTCTCGAAGCTGTGCTAACTGTTCGCTTGTCTCTACACCTTCGGCGATCGCATTCAATCCCAAATTGTGAGCCAAAGTTACGATCGCCCGCACAATCTGCAAAGGCTGACCCCCGTCGTCACCATTTTCGACAGCCCCCAAGCGGCTTACAAAAGATCGATCGATCTTCAGTGTATCCAGCGGAAAACGGTGCAAGTAGCTCAAAGACGAATAGCCAGTACCGAAATCGTCGATCGACAATCGAATATTTCTACCTTTTAATTGGGCTAGCACAATATTGGCTTTCTTCACATTTTCCACGATCGCACTTTCAGTAATCTCCAATTTTAAACAGCTCGGATCGCAGCCTGTTTCTGCTAAAATTTCATCGATTTCGTCGATTAAATTCGGCATACCTAACTGTTTAGGAGAGAGATTGACGCTCATTGTTAATTGCGAAGGATCAATAATGGGTAATTTAAAATTCGGAATTGGTACCTGGGAGGTGGTAATGAACGTAGCCGAAGTATTGGTAATTGGGGATTGAGAATTGGTAATAGATGAGTGGAAATCGGTAATCGGGAATTGATAACTGGGAATTGGTAATTTTTTACCTATTCTTTCTTCCCTGTGACCAATAGTGGCACTACGCTCAGTAAAAGTTCCGTGTTCCTCATTCCCTGTATCTGTTACATCAGTTAAATCCCCTACATTGCCCGTTCCGTTCTTCCCTGTTGTTACCCGGAGCGAAGTCGAAGCGCCTTCTTCCTTCTGGTTAGCCTGAGCGACTTGCCCTGAGTCAAGCCGAAGGGAGTGGAAGGGTCTTGTTCCGACTTCCATTGGACTTCTTCCCTGTTCCTCGGTTAACATTTCTTGCCAAATCCGCAATTGCTGACAAGCTTCCCGCAACACCCAGACTCCCAGAGGCACGATCAAACCTGTTTCTTCAGCTACAGGGATAAAAGTAGACGGTGGAACTAAACCCCGAACAGGGTGGTGCCAGCGCACCAAGGCCTCAAAACCTTCGAGCGCACCGCTGGCGATCGAAACAATTGGTTGGTAGTGCACAATAAAGTGCGAACATTGATTCTTGCTCTCTCCTAATTCCTCCTTGCCCAAAATAGCCAACCGCAGGTCAGTTTCTAACTGCAACAGCGACATAGTTTGGTCGTGCATCGCCAAATTAAACACTTCGTGGCGGGCCTTACCCAAAGCTTTAGCGCGGTACATAGCGATGTCAGCATCGCGTAGGAATTCTTCCGGGTGAGTGTACGAATTTGATGCGCCACTGGCGGTGGCTTCGCCTCGACTGAAAACAATGCCAATGCTAGCGGTTGTAAATACTTCGTGCCCTTCGAGATGAAACGGCTTCGTCAGTTCTTTTTGTATCTTTTTAGCTGCGAGGGTGGCATCGCTGAGACTCTGAATATGGTCTAGCAGGATGGTGAATTCGTCTCCTCCCAGCCGGGCGACGGTATCAGAAACCCGGACGCAGGTTTGCAGTCGCTCCGCAAGGGCGATTAGCAATTTGTCGCCTAAAACGTGTCCTAAAGAATCATTAACTACTTTGAAGCGGTCTAAATCTAGGAAAAGTAAACCAAATTTGTAATCGGGGGACTGATTGGAGCGGCGGATGGCTTGTCCTAGCCTGTCGATGAACAAAACCCGGTTGGGCAAACCCGTCAGCGCATCGTGAAAAGCGCCGTGCAGCAGTTGCCGTTCTACTCGCTTGCGCTCGGTGACATCTCGGATAATAATCTGGCCGGCCGTCGAGCCTTGATAAGTAGCGGGGATGCCGGCCATTTCAACGTCTATTATTTGTCCGTCGAGCCGCATCAGTTTTTGTTCGGCAAGCTCGATTGGCTGATTTTCTGTCTCGACTAGCCGAATGCGCTCTGTGGCTATTTCTACATAGTTTGGATGCACGAAATGCAATATTGGAAAGCCCATGAGCGCTTCGGGAGAGCTCGCACCGAGGAGTTTCGCGCCGGCAGCATTGATGTAGGCGATTTTCCCTTGACTGTGAACGGCGATCGCTTCGGGAGATAGTTCTACTAAACGGCGATAGCGTTCTTCACTTTCTTTGAGAGATACTATTAACTCGCATCGCTCTTTTTCAGCTTGCTGGCGTTCGAGTTCCATTTGGTGAACCGCCAGAATCTTTCCAATACTTTGAGCCATCAATTCTATAATTTCTATTTCCTCGTACTTGAACTTTCTTTTCTTGATTTCTGGCGAACTAAAACTTAAAGTGCCGTAAGTTTTATTGTTAACAAATATCGGCGTTCCAATGTAAGATTCCGCGTGGCAGTTCTGATAAGCAGGATGTTCGCGCATCTCAATATCTGCTCCTATATGAGAATACGCAACTGTTTTGTTAAGTTTAATGACTGCCGCGCAGTAAGTATCGCTAAGGTTCAATTCTAAACCTCGCACAAAGTATTCTAACTCTGTTTTAGCTGCTCGAACAATAAAAGTCTCGTTGTCAACTTCAGCCATGATGCCCCTTGAAAGTCCAAACATCAAACAGCCTGCTGTTAGATAATCGTCAACCAGTTCTTCAAAGTTTTGATAATGATAAGTTGTAATCCGGTGCAAGTGTTTGAGATTAGCGCTAAAAGCTGCTAAAGCTTGAGAATTTAAAAATAATTCTTCTTCCGATCGCTGGCGGTCGGTAATGTCTGTTTGCACTCCAATAAAGTGGGTTAAGTGTCGCCGCGAGTTGTAAACCGGAGCGATCGACAGTTCGTGCCAAAAAGGCGTGCCGTCTTTCCGAAAGTTGCGTAATATAACTTGAGATTCTCTACCTTCTTCAATCGCAATTCGCAATTCTTTGGCAGCGGGGCTATCAGTGTCTGTCCCCTGCAAAAATCGGCAATTCTTCCCGATTAACTCGTCTCTGCGATAACCAGTAATCCGCTCAAAACTGGGATTGACATAAATAATTGGATTATCTGCTACGGTTGCGTCGGTAATTGCAATGCCGTTGCTGCAACTTTCGATCGCCCGTTCCATCATTTGTAAGCGCTCTTGCGATATAATGCGCTCGATCGCCGCAGCTAATACGTTAGCGATCGCTTCTACAAAATAAACGTCATCTTGACTGAAAACCCGCCCTTGGCTGGTATGAACCCCCAAAATGCCCCAGGCCGGCGAGGAGGAACTGTTCGCTGGTTCTGCTTGTCCCCAGTTCCTCCCCAGTCCCCGATTGCCGGGAATGATCACAGTAACGCCGCTGACAGCCCGGTGATTGTGCAGCAGTGGCAACTCGCTAAAGCGCGTTTCCACCCGCAAATCTTCGACGATTGTCGGTTCGCCCACTAGCAATGTGTAACCTGCTTGCGATCGAGCAGAAGCGGCAACAGTAGCGCTTCCGACGAGGCCAGGCTGCCAGCCAACCCCCGCTCGCAGCAGAAAAGCATGACCAGAGGGCAACAGTTCTAACAACTGGCAATAATCAACGTCCAGGGTTTGAGCAATTAAAACCGCAGCTTTGTCCATCAGTGCGGACAAATCTGTTTCTGCCAGGGCCTGCTGCCCCAAGTAAGCGACGGCCGCTTGCTGGCGCGCCCGCGAGTGGATTGAGGTGAGCAATTCCTGCTCCTTGGCGGCGACTCGTTTCCGATCCGTAATGTCGGTGAACACCGACAGAACAGCTTTCCCCGACACCAATGTCAGATACCGCATCGATACACTTGCCCAAAACAGCGTGCCGTCAGCTTTTTTAAGCCGGACTTCTGTCTCGCGGACGTGTCCGTTGCGGGCGAGCCGCAACAGCAATTCCTGGCGCTCTGCAGGTTTGTGGTAAAGCATTTCGGCTTTTTGGCGGTCGATCGACTTGAATCCTGTGAACCCGAAAGCCTGACGGCATAAATCATTGCTATAAAGAATTGTGCCGTCCGCCAGACTGCTGACAATCAGGGGCAGTGGCATCGAGTTGGCGATAGTCAGCAGTAATTCTTTGGTTCCTTGCAGCTCTTTGTACAAGTCTGGCTTGGACGCCCAGCCGTGACAGTCTTCAGACTTTTCAGGGATAAAACTTTCCATTGTTTAATCGATCCATTAGCAGGACAACTTTTTTAAACTTGTGGTCAATCAATACTGCGGACGGTTTTTAATTAGCATTCGTAGAATAAAAGTTTCAAGGGGATTCGCCAATCGAGCTATCAACGGACAATCAAGGGTTTCAAACTACGAACTAAAAACAGTCCAGATTATTGGTAAATGACGATTTCAGATGCAGAGGACGATCTACAGTAGCCCACAACACATTAATCTTAACCAGAACTATGCAACTGAACGCCCCTAAACTGCTCGGCTGAAGTTTGATATGCAGCTCTCTCGTTAAAGACCACATCTGTCTTTGGTATGACAATCTACTGTTTTTAAAGTTGCGTTAAGTTTTGATAAGAGCGAGGTACTTTACCCAATGTGCAGCGGAAGCTCCTAATCTAAAAAGTAAAGTCACCTACAAACAACCACCGAATACTATCCTAGGAGAGAGGAGAAATGCTTGAATCTTACCGCCGTAACGCTGCCGAACGGGCCGCTTTGGGAATTCCACCGCTGCCGCTAGACGCCCAGCAAACATCGGAACTGTGTGAACTGCTGAAAAATCCGCCGGCTGGAGAAGAAGAAACCTTAATAGAATTATTGCGCGATCGCGTCCCGCCCGGAGTAGACAGCGCCGCCTACGTCAAAGCTGGTTTTTTAACTGGCATTGCTAAAGGCGAAATCCACAGCCCCCTAATTGCTCCCAAATGGGCAGTTTACCTGCTGGGGACAATGATGGGCGGTTACAACGTCCAATCTTTAATCGATTTGCTCAACCCCACTGCCGAAATCGCCATTCCCGCCACCGCCGCCCGGGCACTGAGCAAAACGTTGTTAGTATTCGACGCTTTCCACGACGTTATAGCTTTGTCTGATACTAATCCCTACGCCAAGCAGGTAGTCGATTCTTGGGCGGATGCCGAGTGGTTTACAGGTCGTCCTGTGTTGCCAGAAGCGATTACCGTTACAGTCTTCAAAGTTCCTGGAGAAACCAATACTGACGACTTATCGCCTGCACCTCATGCTACCACGCGGCCGGACATTCCCCTACACGCTTTGGTGATGCTCGAAAGTAAGATGCCAGGAGCTTTGCAAACCATTGCAGACTTGAAGCAAAAAGGTCATCCCGTAGCCTATGTTGGTGATGTTGTCGGTACCGGTTCGTCACGGAAATCGGCGATTAATTCCGTACTCTGGCACATTGGCAATGATATTCCGTTTGTGCCGAACAAACGCAGTGGCGGTTATATTTTAGGAAGTGCGATCGCCCCGATTTTCTTCAATACCGCTGAAGATTCCGGCGCATTGCCGATCGAATGTGATGTCTCCCAAATGGAAACAGGAATGGTAATTACCATCCATCCCTACAAAGGCGAAATCACCAACGAAGCCGGAGAAATCATCTCCACCTTCACCCTCAAACCCGACACAATTATAGACGAAGTTCGTGCCGGTGGTCGAATTCCTCTATTAATTGGACGAACTTTAACCGACAAAACCCGCGCAGCTTTAGGACTAGAACCTAGCACTATTTTTACCCGTCCCACAATCCCAGTAGATACGGGCAAAGGCTTCACTTTAGCACAAAAAATGGTAGGCAAAGCTTGCGGTTTGTCCGGCGTTCGTCCCGGTACATCTTGCGAACCAGTCATGACAACAGTCGGCTCGCAAGATACTACCGGACCTATGACTCGGGACGAATTAAAAGAACTTGCTTGTTTGGGATTTAGCGCCGATTTGGTAATTCAAAGTTTCTGCCACACCGCCGCTTATCCCAAACCAGTTGATGTCAAAACTCACCATGAATTACCCGATTTCATGTCACAGCGGGGCGGCATCGCTTTGCGGCCGGGAGACGGCATTATTCACTCCTGGCTGAATCGAATGTTATTGCCGGATACAGTGGGAACCGGCGGCGATTCTCACACTCGTTTTCCTTTGGGAATTTCCTTTCCGGCTGGTTCGGGACTGGTGGCATTTGCTGCTGCCTTGGGCGTCATGCCTTTGGATATGCCGGAATCAGTATTAGTGCGGTTTAAAGGTGAATTGCGGCCGGGAGTAACGCTCAGGGATGTTGTGAATGCAATTCCCTATGTGGCGATTCAAAAAGGTTTGCTGACAGTCTCGAAACAGAATAAGAAGAATGTCTTTTCTGGGCGGATTATGGAGATTGAAGGTTTGCCCGATTTGAAGGTCGAGCAGGCTTTTGAATTGACCGATGCTTCTGCCGAGCGTTCTTGCGCTGGATGCACGATTAAATTGAGCGTAGAGACTGTTTCCGAGTACATTCGCTCCAATGTCGCGCTGCTGAAAAACATGGTGGCGCGGGGCTATCAAGATGCGCGGACGATGATGCGCCGCGTAGCGAAGATGGAGGAATGGCTGGCAAATCCGGTACTGCTGGAGGCTGATGCTGATGCGGAATACGTTGAAATCATCGAAATAGATTTGAACGACATTACAGAACCCATTGTGGCGGCTCCGAATGACCCTGATAATGTTAAGTTGTTGAGTGAGGTTGCGGGCGATCGCGTTGACGAAGTATTTGTCGGTTCTTGCATGACAAATATCGGTCACTACCGCGCCACTGCGAAGGTGTTGGAAGGTGCAGGGGAAGTGAAAACTCGCCTGTGGATTTGTCCGCCAACTCGCATGGACGAACAGCAACTCAAAGAAGAAGGTTATTACAGCATTTTTGGAGCCGCTGGAGCGCGTACAGAAATGCCAGGTTGCAGTCTTTGTATGGGCAATCAAGCGCGGGTTAAAGATGCGACAACGGTTTTTTCCACTTCTACTCGCAACTTTAACAACCGCATGGGCAAAGATGCACAAGTTTATCTCGGTTCGGCGGAATTGGCGGCTGTTTGTTCGCTGTTAGGTCGCATTCCCACAGTCCAAGAATACAATGACATTGTGTCGAAGAGAATCGATCCTTTTGCTAGTGACTTGTATCGCTATTTGAATTTCGATCAGATTGCTGGTTTTGAGGATGAAGGGCGAGTGATTGCTTTGGAAGATATGCCTCGAATTGAGGATATTTTGGGAATTCCAGATGGTGTGTTGAGTAAGTAAACAAAGGGCGGGCTATGGCCCGCCCTTTGTTTATAAGGGCAGTAGGGGTTCACGCCTGCATCTCTAATTCACGTCCAGGATATTGATCGACCCGCCCCCCTCCCCTTTTCGTAAATCAATCGAACTTCATATAAATCTGAGAAAGGAGAAAAGTGATTATGCCTGAGCAAGCTTTAATCAGCGAAAGCCAAGCGACAGCAACTTCAGCGCCAGAAACTCGCATAGGCGAAGAAATTGTAGATTTTTTGCGGGAGATTCAGCAAACTCCGAGAGAATATTGGCCAAACTTACTTCAGATGATTCGGCTATTTCGCGAAACATTAGAAATGAAGCCAGGAACCCCCGATAGTTCGATAAAAGCTACAGATGAAATTAAGACCCTCGATCCCCTAAAGCAGCACCAAGCTCTGAGCAAATTGCTACAGTCTTGGGTTGACGATGGAGATGAACAGGAGCAAACAGAAACCGCTGAAGTTCTCCGCAAGGCACTAGAAGAAAATCCCGTGCATATATAAGAGCATTCCATGAGCAGAATAGTGTTCTTAGATTCTGGGCCGTTAGGAATTGTTACCAATCCCAAAGCCACCTCTCCTTTATATCAAGAGGGCAAACTTTGGCTGCAATCTTTGCCCCTGAAAGGTTACATTGTAATGCTCCCTGAAATTGCTGACTATGAGGTGAGGCGCGAATTAATCCGTGCAGGTAAGCCGGCACGCATTAGACGACTTGATGAACTTAAATCGCAAATCCCCTGCCGTCATTTGACTACAGAAGTAATGCTTTTAGCGGCTCAGTTGTGGGCTGATGCGAGAAGGAGAGGAAGACCAACTGCAGAAGCCAATGCACTTGACGGGGATGTGATTTTGGCGGCTCAAGCAATATTGGAGGCCAGTGAAGGCAATGAGGTGGTAATTGCTACAACAAATGTGGGGCATTTGTCGCAATTTATTGATGCTCGCGAGTGGCAACTAATTCAGTAATCTTTAAATCGATCGCACTTACCCTATCCCTGCTATACTTTGAACTACAGATATTTTTACAGACACCGTTAGCGAGATAAACAGCATGGTGGAAACAGTGGACACAATCGAAAAAATTGACGATCGCACACAAACCCGCTACTGGGGCCAAGTTACAGTCATAGACGCGGGCGATCGTTATAAGATCAATCGCATTGAAGTCAAGCCGGGACACCACATCAGCACCCAAATGCACTATCACCGCAGCGAGCACTGGGTTGTCGTCTCCGGTACCGCTAAAGTTATCTGCGACGACAAAGAGACGATTCTCATGCAGAAACAGTCAACCTATGTTCCCATGAATACTGCTCACCGCGTAGAAAATCCAGGCGTTATTCCCCTGGTGATGATTGAAATCCAAAATGGCGAATACCTCGGCGATGATGACATTATCCGCTTCGCCCAAGATAGTCACGAGGAAGATTGATCCTAAAGCCAAATATGAAGCGCAATCGCAGACGCCAGGGAAAAGCTTCGCACACCGAACCATGACGCAAAGCATCCAGGATACAAGCCCCCGAATTTATCTGTGGGCTCAATGCTTCTATTCTTTAATCTAAAATCTAAAATAGATTGACCTACGCAGCGATCGGGAACAAGATAAATCCTACAATTAAAACTGTAGGGGCAATTTCAGAATTGCCCCTACGTTATTATATTAAGTTTGTTAAGCACGAGAAGTTGATATAGCAAGTGGCGATCGTCCTACGGCAAAGAAGCGTTTTTCAAATCTACATTTGCCATATTGGCATTCTTTAAATTAGCACCTGTCAAGTCCGAACCGTTCAAATTTGCACCGTTCAAATTTGCATTGGTCAAATTTGCATCCCGCAAGTTGACTCCCTGTACGTCTATTCCCGACAAACTGCCACCTCTGAGGCTGACATTCGCTAAATTCGCTACAGACTGGCGAGCATTTCTCAGGTTTGCACCCGCCAAATTGGCGCTTTCTAAATTAGCGCCGATTAAATTAGCGCTGGTGAGATTCGTATTTTTTAAACTAGCAATCACTAAACCCGCCAAACTCAAATTAGCGCGGCTCAAATCAGCACCCTCCAAATTAGCCCCGTGCATTTTAGCCCCAATTAAACTCGCACCTTGCAATTTCGCTTGTTTTAGATTTGCTTCATTCAGTTTGGCTTCGTCCAAATTTGCACCGTTCAAATTTGCACCTCTGAGATTCGCACCGCTCAAATCTGCCCCGCTCAGATTCATACCAGCAAGTTGCGCTCCTGTCAAGTCGCATTGGTTACATTTTTTAGTTTCTAATAATTGCTTGACGTGGGATACGTTTTCTGCCTTTACTCCCGAGGCTAAGCCCATCGCAATTACCAGCCCTGTTGTTGTTAAAATCCCAAGTTTCATATACCCACCCTCAGCAATATCTCTCTTTTAATAATATCCCACATTATTAAATAGGTTAGGGTGATCAGTCTCTTTGATAAACTGTGACAATCATCACCCTAATGTGTACAAAATATGCAATAATTACTAACGTTTCAACTGCGGGAAATTCTTGTAAAGAATTATTGCTTTTTCAGGAACCAGAAAGGAAAAGATTGCGTCGGTTCGAGACGGACGCCGGTGATGCTGTTCTGAGCAAAAGTATAGTCCTTATCCTGCCAAAGAGGGATGAAAGGTACATCTTGACCCAGTATGTCTTGAATTTCGGCAAACAGGGCTTTGCGGGTTTCAGGATTTGCTTCTTTTCGTTGCTTGTCGATTAGTTGATTTACCCGATCGCTATAATAAAACGAACCCTGACCTTGACTTTGACCCTTGGAACAGCCCTCAGCCTCGGAACCTGTCGCACAATCTAAAAACGGGTGGATGTAATTGTCAGCGTCAAAAAAGTCGGCGGACCAATCCACTAAAACCGCAGGATAAATTCCCTTCTCTATGTTTTGAAACAAAGTCGGAGATTCCACGCTATTAATTTCTACCTTCATTATCCCGTCCATTTTGAGTTTAGCTTGCGCCTCCATCATGCTCACCACTAAAGCTCGTTTTGTGGAAGCTGAAGCATACCAAATTGGCAGAACGAAAGGATTGGTGGCCGAGTATCCCGCTTTCGTTAAAAGTTCCTTAGCCTTTGTCGTGTTGGCATCACCGTAGAGTTCTTTAAAAACTGGTTTTTGAACGTCGAAGTTTGTGGGAATCAGACTGTAAAGCGGTTGTGCTTGTCCCCGCAGTACGCGCTCGTTAATCACCGGGCGATCCATCACTGCTGCGATAGCCTGTCTGACTTCTAACTTGTCCAGCGGTTTAGACTTGGTATTCAGCGTTATGTAATTAACCGTACTGCTTTCCCCCGCGATTTCCTGCCATTTCCCTTTTTTTGCTCCCTGGTCCAAGCTTTGAACTTGATCTGCATCCAGAGACAAATAAGCCACATCAACGGCACCAGTCTGAAAAGTATTGAACAAATTTGACGAACTAGAAAGCAGCAAAATGTCAATTCCTTGATTAACCGGCTTTTCCCCCCAATACTTGTCAAACACGTCAAACTTGAGAGAATCGCTGCCGTACTTCGCCAGCTTGTAACGTCCAGTTCCCACAAACGTATCGGGTTTAAATTTACCCTGTCCAATCTCGTATGCTTTCGGAGAAACAGCACACATACCGGAAAATGTCAACAGGGAAGGAAAAGCAGAAAAAGGCTTTTTGAGTTGAAAAGTTAATTCGTATTCGCCCGTGGCTTTTACCGATTCTATTGCATCGCTCAACAACATAGCCGGACTGCCACCATTTTTGATAAACCGCTGCAAGGAAAATTCCATTGCAGTGGCGTTAAACGGTGTGTCATCGTGAAAAATAACGCCTTGACGCAAGGGGATTGTATATGTCAATCCGTCTTGGCTAACTTTTGGCATCGCTGTCGCTAAGTGGGGAATTAACTTTGTAGTTCCAGACTCGTAGCTGTAGAGAGTATCGCCCAAATTTCGCAGCAATTGTCCTGATAATGTTTCGTAACCGTCCGCAGGGTCGATCGTCCGCAATTTTAAGGTTGTGCCAATAGTAATGCGGTTATTAGCATTTTCGCCGCTCGCATTCACCGATCGACGTGATCCCTGTCCACAACTTGCAGTTAACAAGCAGCACAGAAAGAACAGAGCTATCGCTTTAATCACTGAAGGTTTTATATGTATTCTAGGCTGGTGCTTGTTAATTCCCATCGTCTTTTTTTGACACTCCAAATTATTGATTATATTATCAGGACTTACGCACTGTTAGAGGAGAAACCGGATTTATTCGTAGATTCTCCTGTAATACAAATATCGCTGCCTAACCACAGCAACTTGAAAGCTTGGTGATGTTCGATCAGTTTGATCTCGATCGCATCAATCCTTAGAGCTTGCTGGGCGATGACTGTTCTTGCTAACAAGTGCGACGATCGTCTTAATTAATTTATCCGGTTCGATCGGCTTTGCCAGATGTCGGTGAAATCCAGCTTGCAAAGCTTGCTTTTGATTAAACTCCCCCGCATAGGCAGTCAGGGCGATCGCGGGAATCAGCCCACCCCGTTCTGGCGGCAGGGTTCGCACTTGGCCCAACAGCATATAGCCATCCATCCCCGGCATTCCAATGTCGCTCAACAGGACATCTGGCTGGAAATTAGTCAACGCTGTGAGGACTTCTTGAGGGACCGCAACAGTCAGAACCTCTGCACCTGCATCTTCTAGCAAAAAGGAAATCAACTCTCGCATATCCGGCTCATCATCTACCACAAGTATCCGCATCCCGGATAACGGTTCATCCGCAGTCGATCGTTCCGAAAGTGCTGCAAGAGAGTTTTCTTGTCTTACCTTCCCTGATAGGGGCAGTCTGACGGTAAAGGTAGCTCCTAACCCTTCACCGAGGCTATGTGCCCCAACGGTGCCACCGTGGAGTTCCACTAGATGCCGCACGATCGCCAGCCCCAATCCCAAGCCACCAAACTTGCGGGTTGTAGCGCCATCTTTTTGCCGGAAGTAGTCAAACACGTAGGGTAAAAACTCCCGTGCGATGCCAATCCCTGTATCCGCCACCGTAATTTGAGCGTGATTGCCAACACGAGTCAAATTCACCTCAACGTGCCCTCCGGCTGAGGTGAATTTGACCGCATTGGAAACAAGATTCCACACAACTTGCTGCAAACGGCCCGAATCCCCCAAAATTTGTCCAATCTGAGGATCTAACACAGTCCGAATATCAATGGATTTGGCAACAGCAGCCAAATTGACAGTTTCGATCGCCGATTCCACAGTTAAAGCTAAATCGACTGGACGAATATTAAGACTGAGCTTGCCTTGGAGAATTTTCGAGACATCAAGCAAATCTTCAATCAATTCAGTTTGCAGCTTGGCATTGCGTTCGATCGTCGCTAACGCCTGTGCAGTTTTGGCCGCATCCAGCTTGCCAGTTTGCAGCAGCTTTGTCCACCCCAGGATGGGATTGAGGGGCGATCGCAATTCATGGGACAGTACCGCTAAAAACTCATCTTTGATGCGATTTGCCTGTCTTAGCTGTTCCGCTTGCTGCTGGAGTGAATCGTTCAGGTTTGCCCGTTCCAGAGCGATCGCGATTTGGTCACAGGTAGATCCCAGCAGCTCGATTTCTGCAGGCGTAAAGTTTGTCCGAGTCCGACTGGCAAATGAGAGCGTTCCTAATAACTGCCCTTGAGCGATTAACGGTTGACCCACGTAAGCCGTCATGCCCAGTTCAGAGACTGCTTTAGCATTCGGATGAGTGGAGAGTTCGGCTTGATTCAAGACAAGTTGCTCCTGCGTTTGGGCAACAAATCCACAGAGATATTCCCCTAATTCGATCCATGCGACCGCCTGCGCCCTTTCTTCAGAGATGCCCTCGTAGTTTCTCAAATGCAGCATCCGGCGGTTGTCTTTTTCTTCCACCATGAAGTTGTAGTAAGAGTGCAGATCGAGTTGCACTGCAAGTTTGCGGAATAGCGTGTGCATCAAAGCCAGAGGCTGTTCTGTCTTCATGAGATCGCGGGTAGTTTCATACAGCAATTGCAGTCGCTCACTTGCTTGCCGTTGTGCGGTCTTGTCCTGCATGATTTTGACAAATCCCTGCGGACAATCGGCTTCATTAAGCAGGGGCATCATCAATCCACTCGCCCAAAAGCGATTCCCATCTTTGCGGACGTGCCAGCGTTCGTCTTCTGCCCGTCCTTGCAGTAGAGCTGTTTGCCTCTCGTACTCGGGTTGTGCTTGTTCGTTATCTTCGGGCGTGAAGATCATCCCAATGGGGCAACCAATAGCTTCTGTCTCGGTATAGCCCAACAGCCTTTCTGCCCCTGAGTTCCAACTGGCAATGATGCCGTTAAGGTCGAGGGTGAAGATGGCATAATCTTTGGCGCTTTCAAAAATCAGACGGAGGCGGGATTCACTCTGGCGCAGGGCTTCCTCAGCTTGCTTGTGGTCTTCAATATCAACACAGGAGCCTATGTACCCCAAGAACTCACCTTCCAATCCGTAGCGAGGAACAGCTTCATCCATAACCCAACGGTATATGCCATCAAAGCGTTTCAAGCGATATTCCATCTTGAACGGTTGACGGGCATCAAAGGCAGTCACATAGGTGCCTAAACACCGCTCAAAGTCGTCGGGGTGGACTCCTTCTGCCCAACCATTGCCCCTTTCTTGCTCGATCGTCCGTCCGGTAAAGTTTAGCCACGGGAGGTTGAAGTAATAACAGAGTTTATCGGTGCCCGACATCCAAATCAGCACAGGGGCGGCATCTGCCATCAGCCGGAACCGTTCCTCACTCTCCCGTAGTGTGGCTTCGGCTTGTTTGCGATCGGTGATATCGTTGACCAGTGCTACAAACCCTTCAACTTTTCCCTGGCTATTGAAGCGGGGAACATAGGTTGCATTGACATAACGGGTTACACCATCTTTGTAGGGAATTTGGGTTTCAAAGGTCACTTCCTCTCCTGCCAAGACTTGCTCAACATAAGGACGAATCCCTTCATAGCCAGTTTCGCCTAAAACCTTTTGAAGGTGCTTGCCATAGATTTCCGTTGCCGGATATCCAAACCATTCTTCATATGCTCGATTGTTGAAGCGGTAGCATTGGTCTGAGTCTACAAAGGTGATCAAGGCAGGCACGGCATTGGTAACTAAACGAAGTTCTGCTTCTCGTTGTTGCAATACCTCCTCGGCAAGTTTTCGATCGGTTACATTTCGGAAATAAATGGTAATCCCGTTCGCGGCAGGGTAGGTGCGAACGTCATACCACCGATCGTGGTCGGGATAAAACGCCGTGACTGATAAAGCCGCGCGCTCGTTGGCCACGCGCCGATAAACCCGCTCAAACTCGCTGCCCTTGAGTCCTGGGAATTCTTCCCACAAATTCTTCCGCATCAGATCGCCCGAAGTGCGGTCTAGCAGAATTTCCGCTGACCGATTCAGGTATGTGAAACGCCAATTCTCATCGAGGGAAAAGAATCCATCATCAATGCTTTCCAGAATGTTCCGGCTCTGCTCTTCGCTTTGACGCAACGCTTCTTCGGCTTGTTTGCGCTCGCTGATGTCTATTAATACGCCGCGGGTCGAAATTATGATGCCATCAGCGTTGTAGGCGCAATCGCCCTTTGCCAAAATCCAACGAACGGTGCCATCGCCCCACAGCGTCCGATACTCTATTTCAGTATGCGGTTGATTCGCTTTTAACTCACTGAGGACTGTGTGAAGGAATGGGCGATCGTCGGGATGCACGGCTTCTAAAAACACCTGCATCGACATTTCTGTATTGACAGGTAAACCAAACATCGCTTTGGCTCTATCCGTAAAACTCAGCGTGTCTGTTTCTATATCCCAATACCACAAACCAAAATTGCCGCCTTCGCAAGCCAATCGGAGCTGTTCTTCGCTCTCGCGCAACGCCTGGAACGATCGATCGCGCTCGAAGGCGATGCTGGCAACTTGGGTACCGAACTCGGCGAGTTTATGTTCCCAATCCGTCGGCCTCCGCACCTCGCTAAAGCACAGCATCAGCGACCCCAGAGCTAGATGGTCGTGCCTGAACACGGGCTGAGAATGACACGCTAGAATGCCATGAGCCACGCATAAATTTCGCCATCCTTGCGACCAGCGATCGTCGTTAGCAATGTCGGCGCAGGTCACGGGCTGGCCGCTATACACTGCTTCGCCACAGGTTCCAATGCACAAATCGTTAATCGGAGCATCTTGGAGTCCTTCACCAAAAGACGCTGGAAAGTCTGGAGTAATGGATCTGTTAAACGTCAGCCCCTGAGCATCTGCTAGCAGGAAGCCCGCGCGGGTACCCGGATTCAGCCTGGATACTGAGTCACATACCCCTGCCAGACAGTCGTCTAGTGGCTGTCCGAATGCGATCGACTCCAGCAGTCGTTTCTGCTCGATTAGCAGGAGTTCGGCCTGTTTGCGATCGGTAATGTCAGCAAGCAAAACGGTAAGTCCACGGGGCGAAGGGTAAATTCGGTAGTCATACCAACCGTTCCAAGGTGAGTAGAGATAATCAAACTGGAGCGGCCTTTGTTCGTGCATTGCCCGATGAAACTGCACGTAAGCATCGGTGTCAACGGCAGCGGGAAATAGCTCCCAAATGTTCTGACCCAGAAGCGCTGACCGCGACATTCCAACCATTTCACAGTAGCGATCGTTGGCATAGGTGTAGCGCCAATCGCGATCGAGGATATAAAACCCATCGTTGATGCTAGAAAGTACCGTTTCTAGTTGTTCTTTTGCCTCAGTCGCCGCAGCTTGTGCTGCTTCGTCGCGCACCTGTTGTTCTACTTCCATTGCCTCCTGTAAATTTTGCAAGGCTGCTTTCGCGTTTTTTATAGCAGTGCGGCACGATTGATTGAGTGAAGCGATCAATCCTGCCGCGAGCAAAAACATACCGATCCGAAGAATTGTCTCTACATTAACTATCTGTAAGGAATAGAACGGCTCAATAAAAAAATAGTTAATTGCCAGCGTGGATAAAATTATTGCCAGCAACCCAGCCCCGAAACTGCCATACCAGGTACTCACTATCACCGCGATGAAAAACAGGGGTGTCGTGGTTGGGTAGATCCACGGTAAAAGCGATCGGGTTAGCGCCAGTGCTAGAGCCACGGAGAGGGTCGCCACACCATAGGGAAGTAGTCTAACTCTGAAAATGCTGTTGATTCCCTCTAAACTCACCCTTTGTACTCCTTATCAGAAAAATATCTTGCTCGCAGCGCCTGACTGCATCCGCGAAGCGTTGCATCTGGCAAATTACCTAACTCATCCAGCAATATCTAACTTTCCTTGAGTGCCAAGCGAGAAGGCCTAGGGTGTCCATTTTCCCAACGATGAATCAGGGAAAGGTCATTCCTAATTCATCCGCCAACTTTTTTTGATACAGGTTCAGCGCTGGCCACCGTTCTCGTACCAAATTACCCATCGCTGGTTTTTGAGCCCTAAGCCGTTCTATTTTGAGAACCCCCAGAAGTAACAGGTATAAAGCTGTTTATATTTTACACCTTTGGCAGATCCCAGAGGTCAGTCGTCACTCTCAAGATATATAGCAATCCTTACAGGAGTCGTAATTTTTTTATCCCACCCCAACCCTCCCCGAACCCGCTCTGAGAAAGTAAGAAATTCACAAGTGATGCGAGGATGGCTATATTGAGTCAATCTAAAATCTCAAATAGACTAACTTGCTTTAAATTCCTTTGAGGAGCGATCGCCAATCCCGACAGCGTTTCAGGTAAATGCGAGCTACATGATCGCTGGGATTTGTTCGCAAACACTCTTCAAATAATTTTCCCGCTTCTCGGAATTCCTTGCGATCGCACAGTAACATAGCTTCATTATATACAGACAAATTTGCTAGCTTTGCCGACAAAATTTCCGGCGGATCTGCATCAAATACCTCATAGACTACGACATATTGAGATTTTCCTTTTACCTGTACTTTATCCACAATCCTAATAGCATAATCTGTGGGATTTCGTAACCGTTCCAACGTCTGCTGAGAAATTAATAGAGGTACGCCGTAATCTTTGGTCAATCCTTCAATGCGAGATGCTAAATTAACAGCATCGCTAATCACAGTGCTGTCCATTCGGCTTTTACCCCCAACTGTCCCCAGCATCAAAGAACCCGAATTGATGCCAATTCCAATTTTAACCGGGACGTAGCCGACACCTTGACGGTATTCGTTGTAATTTCTGAGGATATTTAGCATTGCAATACCGGCTTTTACTGCATCATCGGCAAAGTCACTAAACAAAGCCATAATTGCATCGCCGATGTATTTGTCAATAAACCCGTTATTGCTAGTAATGGCAGGCTCCATCCGCGAAAGATAAGCATTGATAAATTTAAAATTTTCTTGGGGAGTCATAGTTTCTGAAAGCGTCGTGAAATCGCGAATATCAGAAAATAGCACCGACATTTCCTGCTGCACTTGGTCGCCTAAATGGACATCTATAATACTTTCATATCCCAACAAATTTAGAAATTGGTGAGGCACAAATCTACCGTAGGCATCAGTTAGCTCTGATTCGGCATCCAGGGATTTTTCTAAATTTTGGTTGAGGTCAAATAGTTTCTTAATAAATAAATGGCGATCGGCTTCAGCTTCTTTGCGTTCCGTGACATCTTGAAAAACTGCGATCGCAAAAGCAACTTTGCCACCCTCGTCAAAAATTGGCGTTCCCCAAATCTCAAGGGGAACTTTCTTGTGGGGTTGATGAATTTCCAGATTTTCAGCCGTCGCGTTTTCGCCCCTCAAAGCTCGGACGATCGGCAAATTCTCGAAAGGGTAAATAGTCTCAGTTCCCGCAATATAAATTTGATAACTTTCTGACAAATCCTCAACTGCATTTAAGGGCAAAACTCCTTGACCGAGTAACTGCTGTCCGGCGTGATTTACATAGTAAGGTCTGCCTTGAGAATCCAGCACGAGCACACCTATGGGGATCGCTTCGAGAAATTGAGCCAGCTTGATTTCGCCTTCGCGCACGGCCTCGAATGCGCGAGATCGTAACTCTGTTTCAACGGTATCGGAATGTTGAGCAGTAGTTTCCAGCAAGATTTCCAGATCCGCTTTTTCTTCCTTCAAGTCTTCCACTTGCTGGCGCAATCTTTCTATCTCCAAAAGTAGCTGTTCTCTAGATGGTTGTTCTTCCAGCATAACTCGAGAATTTGCGCCTCGACTAACAAAAAATTTCTCTACAGCTCACACCCTAAACGTAATCGTTTTTCTATAGAAAATCCAATTGCAAACCAGGCATCAGGCGTTGGAAATTCCTCAAAGATTTACCGTGCCAACCTATGCTTTGAGAGCCTTGTACCGCCATTTGCACCCTGGCTGTTTTGCGGACCTCGATAATAAACTTTGATAGCATATTGATGCCAGAACTGTTCAAAAATTCTAACTGCTGCAAATTGAGGGTAATTTTCGTCGGTTCCAAGTCGGCAACCTGAGTCAGAAATTGCGCTATCGGCGCGTACTCCGCAGGCCCGCTCAGCCTTAGAGATCCAATAAAACTCACGGTTGCCGTTGTTGGATCGTAACAGATCTCGTAATCTTCTGTATTAATTTCCATAGCCACAAAAAAAAGTTCCTTAGATATTATCGATCGCCAGCGTTGGTTATACTGTTAATTGCACCATAGTTGTCACTGCAATTACTTGCGGGTCTTTTTGCATGGTCTGGAATTTCCAGCCAAGTTTGGCGCTATAATCGGTGAGCATCGTCAACAAACCCAATCCAGAATTGGTGCAGCTTTCATCAGCAGCATTTTTTTCCAGCCGCTGAATGTAAAGTTCGCTGGGTTCCGAGGTCAGCAACTGTTGAATGTAAGCCTGAAACTTCTCCACACCTTGCGGAGAGATACTGTTAGCAACTGAGAAAATCACTCCGTCGCTCTCTAATTGCAGTTTAATATCGATCGGGTACTCCGAAGTTTCATCATTAAACTTCATGGCATTTTCCAATAACTCGTTGGCAATGTAGCTAACAGCGCTTTTTATTTGAGCTTGTCTTTCAATTGTCGAGGGATCATCTTGGTTGCCCGGAAAAAAAGTCGTCAGGTAGTCAGCCAGAAAATCCGCAGACAAACCGTTGTTCCGCCACCGCTGCTTGAGAGGAACCGAACTCGGAGAAAATCCAATTATTAAGTATTCTTGGCTAGCGGGCTGCTCGATGAAATCACCTAAAATCTGAATCATATCGATTTGAAAGCTAAAGTTTGAGATGAGGGATATCACTAAATATATTTTAAACTTTAGAAGGGATATCCAAGTAGTTATTTTTGTTTGAATACCTGCAACGTGATGTCGTCAAAAACTTTTTGTTTACCGATGTGCGATCGCACGTCCTTAATTACAGCGTGCCTAATTTCGGTAGCCGAACGCTGCCAATAACTTTCTATTACCTCTATTAACCTATCTAAACCATAAAGCAGTTGATCCATACTTTGAGCTTCCGTAATTCCGTCAGTGTACAGCACAACCACATCTCTTGAATGCAAGTTCACAATTTTATCAGCAACAAATTCAGCAAGATCTGCATCAAGCCCGATCGGGAAACCCAAATCGATTGTATCAAAGCGCTCGACAGAACCGTTACACCGCACGACAATCATTTCTTCGTGCTGGGCAGTCAACTTCAGCATTCCTTGCTGATAGTCTAGCAAAGCAAGGCTGGCGTGTTTATCGGATTTCCTTCACTTCACATTATCGTAAATTACACTGTTAATAACACTTAAAAATCTTACCGGATCGGGTTCATTGTAGGCGAGCAAAGTTCGGACAGCCGTTTGAACCATAATCATTAAAACGCCGCTCTCCAATCCGTGTCCCGTCACATCCCCCATGCCGATTTTTACTCTACCTTTGTGCTGGAGTGCGTCGTAATAGTCGCCGCCTACTTCCTCAGCAGCTTCCATAAATCCCGCAATATCTAAGCCGATAACTTTCTTGAGTTCTCGCTTTTTCGGTAGCAGCATCTGCTGAATCTTCCGAGTAACGTTTAGTTCAGCGCTCATTCGCATATTTTCAGCTTTTAGGCAATCGTTAAGAACAGTAACTTTTTGATTGGCCACAACTAAGACATCGGCAATCTTGTTAAATGCACCCACAACTTGCCCCTATTCATCTCTGTTATCCAAAATAATTGTCTGGTCGAAATTGTCAGTTGCCATTTTCTTTTAGGTTTGTAAAAAACAAATAAAGTTTGCCTAACTGCTGTATAAAAATAAACAAATAGATAAATAAAAAAAGCTAATATTGTTAACTCTAAAATGAAAATTATTTTTTTGTTAACAATAAAAGCAAGCTAATGCTGAAGAAAATATAACATATTTACAGTTTATTTCAATTGTAAAACTTGCATTTAAAGCCAAATTGCTTCCAGTGATGGATGCGTAATATTTTAGTGATACACTTTGATATATTGTTTGATATAGTTGCTTATTTAGCTGCTTAACCAGAGAGTTGAATTTTATTAAATCCTGTGTTAATGCCGAGCGCAGATTCCCCTAATAATTGTTGCTAAATGTACCTTCCATATTAAGTGCCAAATCATCATTGATTTCTCTCAATCGGCTGGTAAGAGTAATTACTTAGGCTCTTTCTTCTGGTATGGCATCGGAATTTAGACTGATTTTTTGAGAAATAAACCTAATTTATGACAAAAATTTTTCCATTTGTGGAAGCTGACGCAAAGTAGTAGCTATTAAATAATATGTATCCAAATCTGGGTCTGAAATCCGATTAGAAGTATCGCCTACGCGAGCGTTCAGTCTATCAATATCTGTAACTAAACGTTGATAGACAAAAGCGTAAGTTTCTCAACTCAACTGGCGACGAATTTTAAATTTTTGCCAATCTTGATAAATTTTATAAAAACTTTCACTGGACATTGATATGTTTCCGATCGGGCTATCTGTATTTGCTATGGCTTTAAAGTTTTTGTCTACTTTTGCTTGTAAACCTTTGAGATATTTTTAAGTGCTTAAATTAGGATTTAAACTCTGATAATTTAGCTGTTGAAGTTTCGGTATGTATTCCCTCTAATGGCGCAGTGATCGCAGGTATTCATTACCTTAGATTTCTTTTTGAGTAAAATCAACCCTGCTGTTAATTTCGGAAATCAACAGGTACATGACCAAGGTTAACGGTATTGCAAATAGAAAACCGATCGGGAGAATTTTTTGAGGATAACTCAGCCGATTCATTAAATGGATTGCCAGGGATTTCCTATTCATAATGGATAGATGTCAACAAAATTGTACTCAGAAAGTAGCCTTTGCTACTAAATTAGTTGCGAGGACGGTCGCTCTAGAAAACCACAATGCTAATACAATTAATCAGCGATAGCTGGTTTTATTTCTAATGCGTTTTCGTCCTGTTGCAACAAATATGGCGACATCCCTGTGATATCATTGGCTCAGCTCGCCTCCCACAGTCTAAAACACGTTTAGCAGTTGTGGAACGAAGAATAGTAATTTGTACTGAGATTGGGGGGTAGGATTAGAGGCTTTTAAGAATATTTACTTAAGCATAAATTTTTCTTAATACCCTGAGACAAAAAGTAAAAATTAAGTAATAACTGGGTAGTGCAAGTTTCCTGAAGCACAATAGCCGGCAGAGAGTAGGAAATACTTGTGCCATACCAGCAACTAGCAGTCAAGTCGGTTCTGCACAAAGGAACCAATAGCACCAGCAAGAGTGTCTAAATAAGTATCTGCAGTTGAGTGTTCAGGAGCGATCGCGAATTGTGTAAAGTGAGGCAGAGGGCGTATGATGAAAAGAATCTCCATAAATAAATCTCAACAGAATAAAAACCGAGACCAAAAGCAGCCCAATCCTGTAATCTTGGCTTTGGTGCTGACAGGGATTCTAGTATGGGAAATGTATCCGGCGCTAAGACATACCGCAGAAGCTAAGGCGGGCGCTCTCAAATCTTCCCTTGCCCAGTTGGAAAAGCAACCGCAGCAAACCGCGCAGCAATTTTCCTCAGCAGCGGTGCCCCAAAAAATTAGCTATTCGGTATTGGCACTTAATACTCTGATTTCTGAACCGGGTAATTTGACCGGGGCTACGCGCCAAAATCCCCCGAACAAATTGCCCGCAACCGTGGCAGCAGCCGTTCGGCAAGAGTTGTCGGACTCCACTGGCATTGCTGCTGACAAGTTGAAAGTAACTGAATCCAGCGGACAAAGTTGGCCGAATACTTGTTTAGGACTCGCGAAAGCGGATGAAATTTGCGGTCAAATGATTGTCGAAGGTTGGCGGGTTGTGGTCTCTGATGGTAGGCAAACTTGGGTTTACCGTACTAATGCTAGGGGAAGTATCTTGCGTTTGGAAAAAAAGTTAGCTCGGTAAATTTGAGCCGGTGAAATCAAAAATAAACTTCCTTTTGGAACAGGCAAGATGCCTGTTCCACAAAGAGTGAATTTTCTTGTGGGTGGGGAGAACAAACAGGCAAGATGCCTGTTCCACAAAGAGTGAGTTTTTTTGTGGGTGGTTTCTTGTGGGGTGGGCTTCTAGCCCGCCCCTTACTTTAATTTGGGAGTTGGTTTCTTTCGATGATGCCGCCGCCCAACAGCACGTCTCCGTCATACCAAACGGCCGCTTGTCCGGGAGTAATGCTCAACTGCGGTTCGTCAAAAATCAACTTAACTCTTGTACCGCCGACTTTTTCCTCTGCTTGGAATGGTTCCACAGGAATAATTGTAGCGGGGACGGGGTGTGATCGATATCGAATCTGTACCTGAGCCCGAATCGGAGCCGTCGGTGCAGCTACAGAAACCCAATTCACTTTCTGGACTGTACACTCAGATTCTACTGCCAACTGTCGATCGCCCACAATTACCCGATTGCCAACAGCATCAAGTTCAATCACATACAGCGGTTCCGGTGCAGCAATTCCGAGTCCCTTCCGCTGACCGATTGTGTAGTGATGAACGCCGTCGTGCTGTCCGAGCACCCGCCCTGACTTGTCCACAATGTCACCCTTTTGCGGCGCAATGTACTTATCCAAAAAAGCCCGCATCGAACCGTTACTTTCCACCAAGCACAAATCCTGACTTTCCGGCTTATCAGCAGTTGTCAAGCCAAATTCCGCCGCAATTCTGCGAGTTTCTGTCTTGGTAATTTCCCCCAAAGGAAATTCCGTACCCGCCAACAAATCCTGTGTTAGATCGTACAAGAAATAAGACTGATCTTTTGCAGGGTCGATCGCCCGCAGCAACTGATAGCGACCTGTAGCAGCATCGTAAGTAATCCGAGCGTAGTGCCCTGTAGCGATTTTTTCAATTCCGAGTTCTTCGCGAGCATACTTAAGCATTGGCCCGAACTTCACAGTTTTATTGCACTGCGAACAAGGCAAAGGCGTAACTCCTGCACTGTAACCCTCCACCAAATAATCGACAATACTTGCCTGAAAAACATCGCGGCTGTCAACAATGTGGTGGGGAACGCCCAAATCTTCGCAAATTTTAGCTGCATCGACCATTCCCTCAGAGCAGCACTGACCTTTGCCCTTCATCAACCACAGCGTTAAACCCACCACTTCATATCCCTGATGGTGTAAAATTGCGGCTGCTGCGGAACTATCGACCCCGCCGGAGAGGCCTACAACAATCTTGTTCATGATTCTGAGAGAAATTGCTATTTTACTGTGAGTTAGTTCGATCGAGCTACTTTATTATACCACAAGCATACTACAACCTGCCACTGCTGCTGTTAGCTGAAATTTTAGCACTAATATGACTATTCAAAAATTTGTTGTTACCGCCGACCAAATGCGGCAAATAGAAACGAGAATCTTTGCTGCTGGAATGCCAGTCGCAGCTTTAATGGAAAAAGTCGCGGGACTGATTGCTAGACGCATTCAGCAGCTTTTGAAGGTGGAAGTAAGTGGGGCAACTAGCAGTGGACGGGATTTAACTGATAGAAGGAAAAGGGAAGAAGGGAAAAACCTTGTTAATTCTCAATTGCCAATTATCGGCGTATTGGTTGGGCCCGGACACAACGGCGGCGATGCTTTGGTTGTTGCCCGCGAATTGCACTTTCAAGGGTTCCAAGTAGTTATTTACTGCCCGTTTTCTAAACTCAAAGAACTCACAAAAAATCACGCTGATTATGCGCGTTGTTTAAATATTCGGTTTGTTGACAAAATTGAAGCGCTAAAAAGCTGCGATTTGCTCGTAGATGGTTTATTTGGATTTGGATTAGAACGAGAAATTAATAACGCCACTGCGGCAGCTATTGACGAAATAAATAATTTAAATATACCCATTTTAAGTATAGACATTCCATCGGGAATTCATACAGATACCGGAGAAGTTTTGGGGACGGCAATTCGGGCAAAACATACATTATGTTTGGGTTTGTGGAAAATGGCATTTATGCAAGACAGAGCATTAGAATATATCGGCAGTTCCGAATTAATTGATTTTGATATTCCCGCAGCAGATATTGCAGCAGTATTGGGGGAAACGCCAGCAATACAACGCATTACAACTGCCTCGGAAACTCAGCATTTGCCGTTACCCCGATCGCCAATTTCGCACAAATACACCAACGGTCACTTACTAATTATTGCAGGTTCCCGCCGCTACAGCGGAGCAGCAATTTTGGCAGCATTGGGAGCAAGAGCAAGCGGCATCGGAATGCTGTCAATTGCGGTTCCTGAGTCAATTAAATCGATGTTAAGCAGTCAGTTGCCAGAGGCATTAATTATAGGATGTCCCGAAACCCAAAGCGGTGCAATTAGCGAGTTGCCAGTAGCAATTGATTTGAGTTCTTATGATGCGATCGCCGCAGGGCCAGGTCTGACATTGGAAGCGGCAATAGCTGTAGAATCTGTACTGGAGAGCGATCGACCTCTGGTTTTAGATGCTGACGGTTTAAATATCCTCGCTCAACTCGGCACAGTCCCCATTTTGTCCGAACGCTCAGCACTGACAATTATCACGCCTCACCCGGGGGAATTCAAGCGTTTATTTCCCGAATTAGCCGACGAAACGGGCGAGGATCGAATTGCGGCAACTCAAGCAGCAGCTCAGCTTTGTGGTGCAACGGTATTGCTCAAAGGAGCCAGAGTTTGCATAAGTTGGAAGGAGGAGGGCGATTCCCTAGGGGATAGCTACGCTTCACGTACCATCACCTACCTCAATCCCGAAAGCACCCCAGCCCTCGCCAGAGGCGGCACCGGCGACGTTCTTACAGGCTTGCTAGGGGGACTATTAGCAACTGCGATCGCCCGCAAATCCCCCCCCCAATCAGTTGCAGCAACAGCAGCTTGGTGGCACGCTCAAGCCGCAATCATGGCTACAAAAGAACGGACGGAATTAGGAGTAGATGCCTTTACTTTGACACAGTATTTAATTCCAGCTTTGCGAGAATTTGCTTAGTAAACAATCAACAGTAGTTGGTAGGGTGCGCACCGCGCACCTTGGTATTTTGTAGGGTGCGCACCGCGCACCTTACCCCTTGGTTTGTAGTGACAACGAAAGTCCTCATCAAAATATTACAACTTGCATTCCTTACGACAAACCAACGGGTAACTCAAACCCGTGACACTCACATGAGTGACACTCCAAAAAGTGACTGTGCACTCACAAAGCCCACCAGTTATACCTGAAATATCAAAGACCAAAACTTAAATCTTGAGAGGAACCACATTATGTATACCGAAGAAAGAAGCTTGAACAATGAAACTATGGCTCTTGTCGCCGATACTACTGCTCAATCAAGTCTGCCATTTGCTGAAACCACTGGAGTAAACAAACCCACTTTACAAATGGGTTCAACAGGTCAAGCGGTCAAGGAACTACAACAGCTTCTATATCATTGGGCATATTATTTCGGCCCGATGGACGGTATCTTCGGTGTGCAAGTTCAAAACGCGGTCAAAGGTTATCAACACCGCGTCTTTTTAAAAGAAGATGGGATTGTCGGCCCTATCACTTGGGAAGCACTATACTCTGGTGCACCTGTGAATATGCCGGTAGTAATGAAGGGCAGTTCTGGTAATGCTGTTAAAATTGTTCAGAATGTCTTGAAAATCAATGGATACTATTTCGGCTTCATTGACGGATTCTTCGGGACGATGACAGATGTAGCAGTGCGACAATTGCAACTCAGCAACGCTTTACCGCAAGATGGAATTGTCGGCTACAGAACTTGGCACGCCCTCAGCAAGTTACCTCACTAATGACGGGTTGGATTCACTTTCTGTGATATCCCCCAAAATCTGTAGATAAATTAGGGATTTAGGCAAAGCCAAAATCCCTAATTTTCCTTAAGGGGAAGGCAGCGCGCGGGAAGGGGCGCAAATTCTGTTACCGTTCCCGGCGATTAAAAATATTCTTAAATTTCCTATGTTTTTTTGTTAGTATATCCTAGGAAATTGGGAGTCATTCGATTTTAGATTTTAAATTTTAGATTTTATATTGACCCCACGGATGAATTCGGGGGCTTGAGGATTTTAGATTTTGGATTGATTCCACGGATCGATCCGGGGGCTTATACCATCAAGAAATTTTTGGTCACAATCCGGTTTATTTCCCTTGTGATTTAGTTGTAAATAGTTGCACTCAGAAAATTATTATTATTCCGATACTTACCTAACAAGACTTAGGCATGGGGGGCTTATTCCCGGTTTATACGAAAAATTCCAGGTTGAGTAACGAGAAATCTAGGAATCAACCGGGTTTTTAAGCCAAGCGCGCGCAAGTCCCGAACTAGCCTTTGATGAACTTTTCTAATTTGTGAGCCATCTTCTCTATAATTCCCTCTGAAGTATCTGCAGCCGATGATTCAGCTTCAATACGCTTGACCACATCCTCTGAAAGATTCAGCAACTGCACTAATTTTTGATAAGCTGCGGCTTCTTCAGCGTTAATTTTGGGTTCATCGGGAGTGCGAGAACTAGAAGAAATCACTTCATAGCCGAGTTGCAAGACTAATTCCCTTTCATCTTGAGTTTCTAGTTGACCGATCAACTCATCAAGGGGGATATTTTGCATGATGTAATCCCGCAGTTCTTGTTGCATTTGTTGTCCGTCGGTATCTGGGGCAAACAAACGACAAAAACGATCGAGCATTAAATCAACTTCTTCTGTCGCGAGTTGGCCGTCAGCCCAAGCCATCGAGGCAACAATTCTCAGCAGATTCATCTGGCGGGGCGTAATTGATGGAGGAGGTGGGGTTTGCATAATTAAAATGGGTAATTGGGAATTGAAAATTGGTAATTGGGAATTGGGAATTAGGAATTGAGCCTGATTCCTTCTTGTCTTTTCTTTCCCGTTCCCCTTCATTTATGTCACAATTTCGACAGAGGAACTCCCAGCCATCCAGTAAAGTTTTGTTTCTGAATAGCGGTGGGCTGTTCCACCGGCACGATCGAGTAGCGGCCAGGCCGGGGCGGCGCGAGAGTCACACGACAAGTCCGCAGTTCGTCTTGGTGAAAAACTGTCACCTCTATTGTGTCCCCCGGTTGATAATCTTTAAGCCTCTCGTTCACTTGTTCTGAATTGACCCGAAAACCTTCGATCGCCAGCAACTCGTCCCCAGCGTCAATTCCCGCCAATTGTGCCGGAGAGCCTATTTCGACAAATTTAACCATTTCCCGCCCGTTTTCGGCTCCCAACGTCCAACCGATGCGAGGGTTTCGGTCAGTTTCATCTACCCAAATTTGCAGCCCAAAAGGTTCGAGATATTTGTTGTAAGGCAACTCTTCTGTGCCGTCTATATAGCGCGCAAAAAAGTCGCTCAAATCGATGCCTGCGACGGACTCGATCGCACTTTGCAACTCTTCGGGAGTAAAGCCTATTTCTGCGGGCAGCGAAGGAGAATTTAACTCTCCGTTTGATGTCAAATGCGCCGACTTGCCGTCTGTTTCCGACTTCAGGTCAAAATCGCCATTTTGGGCAGAATTAGCATTGCCAAACTGCTGCCACATTAAACGCATCACATCGTCGAGCGATCGCTCGTTGCCGTGTCTAGCTCGAATCAACAAATCAAGCAAAAACGAAACAACTTCCCCTTTCAAATAATAGGAAATCTGCGAATTATCACTGTTCGCATCCCGGCGATAAAGTTTAATCCAAGCATCCCAGCTCGACTCGCTCACAGGCTGCACGCTGCGCCCCGGAGTCGTCTGCAAGCGAGTAATTTCCTTAGCCATACCTTGGAAAAAACCTTTGACGTTGTAGAGACCAGCTCGAAAAGGAATCACCAAATCGTAATAACTGGTAGTGCCTTCAGAGAACCATAAAGAAGGAGTGTAATTCTCTTTTTCGTAGTCAAATACTTCCAGAGCTTTCGGTCGAATGCGCTTGACATTCCAGAGGTGAAAAAACTCGTGAGCTACTAACTGAATAAAGCGTTCATACTTTTCCTTGGCCCGAAAACCAAAACGCGGATAGTTGAGAGTGCAGCTCTCCTTGTGTTCCAAACCGCCAAAACCAGAGCCGGACAAATGCAGGAAAAACACATAGCGTTCGTAAGGCAAACCCCCGAACATTTTTGCCTCGACTTCGATCACTTTTTGGATGTCTCGAATCGTGCGATCTGGTTCTAAATTGCCTTTTCCCCAAACAACTAGCTGGTGGGCTTTTCCCATCACTTCAAACTCGTACACTTCGTGATAGCCAATCTCAAAAGGACTGTCTACCAGAGTGTCAAAATCCGCAGCAGCGAAAGTAAGATTTTGGCCAGAAACAGGTGGCAAAGTAGTAACGGTGCGCCATTCGGGCTGCGGCGGCACAACGGTTACGGTGTAGCAGTTGCTCTCAAAACCGGGCAAGAAAAAGCACAAAGCCGCCGGATTGAAATAACCGTGAGTCGAGTCTAAATGATTGGTTCGCACTGTCAGTTCGTTGGCAAAAATGCGGTAGAAAACCGTGACATCTGACACGGAATTTGTCTCGATTTGCCAGTGATTTTTGCTGAGCTTGCGCCAAGGTAAAGCACGCGCGGCGTAGCTATCCCGTAGGGAATCGCCCACCTGTGAGCTAAAATCTTGCAGGTGGCGGGCGTACTCTCGAACCAAGTAAGAACCGGGAGTCCAAACAGGCATTTTTAAATCCAGAACCTGCTCCGACCAACCTTGCACGCGCAAAGTTACTTCAAAGAGGTGGGATTCAGGATTGGGCATCGCCACCGAATATTGAATTGTCGGTGCTGTTAGTTGCCCCTGACTGTTGCCGGCGGCGGACGAAGTATCCAAACAAGTAACATCAGTCATTGACTTGCCAAATTAATCAAGTGCTTGAGGTTGATCAAATGGATAGTTTGGCGGTCTGGATCGATATTGATCCAACCTTTACTATCAAGTTTTTCCATAATTTTGCTGGTTTCATCTAGGGTGATATCTGTGACATCAGCTAAGTCTTCATAAGGAATATTGAAGATATCTTTGCCCTCAGCAGTTTTCTGACCGTAGTTTTCTGCCAGCTCGACTAAAGTATTTGCTAGTTTAACCGCTGGCTGGCGGTTGCGGAGTTGATAGCGGAGATTGGTTTGGCGCAGCCGCCGTACCATCAGTTGCAGCATCCGGTGGTGCAATTGCGGGTCTTTAAACAGGGTTTGGATAAATCGCTGAGCTGTGACGCTGAGAAGTCGCACTGGCGATAGAGCAAGTACGTCATTCGATCGGGGAGATTCGTCCAGAATTGCCATTTCGCCGAAGAAGGCACCCCGTCCTAAAATAGCCATTGATACAGCTCGATCGTTTGACAAGCGGCGGACTTTTACCCAGCCAGACACGACAAAGTAAATCGCGTTGCCCCAAGAATCCTCCATCACTACAGCTCGGCCCGGGGGATACTCATGCTTGACGGCATTTGATAGCAACCCTCCCAAGGTTTCTGGGTTAGCACCCTTAAATAGAGGGAACAGCTCACTGAAAGCTTCTGTCTTCATGCAAACTCGCGGAGGTGGGAAATATGATTAGGCGACACCCAACAGCTAGGGAACGATCGATGTTTGGGAACACAAACAATCTGTTGCTCCTTTAATTGATGATAAGGGTGCAGAGGCCCGGTTCACGTAAAATCGGCAGATTCTTTAATCTTAAACGGGTTTACAAGCCGGCCACTGCCTGTTGAACTTTACCCAACAGAGGTTCTATGTATTCCGGCCAGCCGATCGCGATTGACTGTGTGTGGGCCAGAGTTTCCGGCTCGATCGCATCTTTAGTCCACCTCAGCGGTTGACCTTGCAAGTCGCAACAAACCAATCCGGCTGCTTTTGCTAGAGCCAGAGGGCCGGCGGTATCCCAAACTTTAACTCTGCCGTTGAGATACAGGTACAAACCAGCTCGACCGAAGATAACTTCCATCACTTTTAAGCCAAAGCTGCCCAGCGAGTAAAATTCTGCTCCGGGGATGCTTTGGGCGATTGCCCGGGCGTAGTTTTTCTGGTCTTTGTCTCCAAGAATAATTTTACAATTTTCCGCTGTCGGAGCCGGCGGTTTGCACAGCGCGATCGGCTGCGGCGCTTGGGTTCCCACACTTTGAAACAATCCCCAATCTTTGCCGCCAAAATACATTTGGTCAAAAGCTGGGGCGTAGAGCCAGCCGGCCACCGGTTCCCCTTCAAGCAGCAGCCCCACCATCGAAGCGTAGTGAAGTTTTCCCCGAATAAATTCTTCAGTCCCGTCGAGGGGATCGATGCACCAGAGGCGCTGGTAATTGCCCCCATAAGCTGCTCTGGAGGCGCTGTTTTCCTCAGTGATCCTCCCATCTTCAGGAAACAAAGCGCTAAATGCTGCCGATAGTTGTCGGTCTAGGTATTGATCGATACTCGTCACGTAGTCGTTGGGCCCTTTCTCGGAAACTTCAAAAGGTTCGGCGGCTAGCTTGTAAGCTTCTTGACCGCACTCGCGTAGGGTGTAGCGAATTTTTTGGTCTTGCTCTGGAGAAATATACATGAGGTTAAACATAAATTCTTTAGCTAACTTCAGCATAAAAGCTTAAGTCCTTTGAATCGATCGGCGCGTGTCACTGTTTTTGATTCGTACAGGATTTGCGCCCGGTTGTCCATAAACCCGGTTTCCTAAGCATGAGGGCCGTTGCTATACAAGCCCCAGACAGGATTGGTGGAATTAAAAAAATTTAGACATGACGGAGAACCCCCAGATTCACCATGTGTAGAGTCAATCTAAAATCTAAAATCTAAACTCTAAAATCGACTGACTAACCGCACTACCACTTTTAATAGTTGAGGATAGAATTTTCTGAGGTTAGATAATTTGTGCCAGCACCAAATTGCAGTTTGTTTGGTGGACAATAAATATACTGCTGGAGTGCAGGTTTTACTGGAAGCAATAGCCTGCAAGCGCCCGGTCGTCATGACTGGGACTCAAGGTAGGGTCGATTATTTAGCTGCCCCGGATCTTGCCAAAGTGGTAAATGTGGGAGATGCAACAGGTTTGCGGGAGGCGATCGTCCATTTGCTAAAAAATCCTCAAGAAGCTGAATCTCAAGCGCAGCCAGGCTAAAAAATGGTTGTGAACCCACAACAGCGAACTTTATATCGATGTTTTGGTCGAGAAATTGCGATACTTTAATAAAACTGTAAGGTGCGCCTCGGCGCACCATAACTCACGTCCGGATGATGCAGCAGAATGCACACCTTACTACTATAAATAGAAGGTCAAAATGTTGACGAGCTAAGTCATATTTAAAAAGTAATGAGTTATGAGTTGCAATTACGAATTTAATCTGACAGCAGTTACGCACCCCTACTCAATCAACAGGGTTTTCAAAACATAATCGAAAGCCTCAAACAAGTATTTTCGTCCATCCAACCCGGTTGATGCACCCATGATTATCTTACTCAAGACTCAAAACTCAAAACTATTAAGACTCCCGTCCACTCGCCCACTTATCCCGCCATTTCACAGTCCCTTCCGAAACTAAAACCCAGCGGCGACAAACCAGATTTTCTCGGAGAGGCGACAGTCCTTCCCGTAGAAGTGCATACTTATAAGAAATCAACTTCCCCGCACTTTCATTAAAAGGAATTTCACCAAACCAAGTATTAGTATTGATATACTCCAAGGGGAAACCCTTACTAATATCCCAATTCCCCAATTCAGGACAATCTCCAATCACCACAATTCTTTCACCAGGCTGAGTTCTAACGCTGTTAAGCTGGGCCCGCACAATAGTTTTTGCCTTAACTCGCTCTCCGACGCTGCTAAAAATCATTACTTCCCGCGCACCCAATTCTAAGTTGTACAGCATTCCATCTTTAACTTCAAACTTACGGCGCGATAAAACCTCCGTATGCTCTCCATCAGGCAGCTCAGTATCAACCTCTTTAATTGTAACAGCATTGCCACGATTCATCGCTACAAACACCACAGAATCGCGATAGCGGCGCACGTAACAATAAACATCAGCAGTTAGATATTTTTGCCACTGACTCCCCATCGAAATAGCTGGATTCAGCCGCCGCAATCCCGACAGCAACCGCACATCCCGGTAAATTGGCGAATCAGTATCCCACTTTTCCATCATCGGGCGGTTGTATGGGTCATTGCCCCCATCTGTATCATCATGCAAATACTGTTCGGTGCCGTAATAAATGCAGGGAATGCCGCGAGTCGTCATAATTAAACATATCGCCAACTGCAGCATTTCTGGATCGGGATTCAACGACTGAAACCTCGGCATATCGTGGTTGTCAATAAAAGTAATCAACTCCGTCGCCCCGTAGTAGCGGTGATCTAAATTCAGGACATCTTGGACTAACTTAAATCCTGCGTCGGCACCCTTTCCTAATACTTCTCGAATTGCCACGCACAGACCAAAATCTAAAATAGTCATCCCCGACTCGTTGACAAATTCCACAGAACGATCATTTCGAGGATCGCTGTAAATCCATTCGCCAAAAATGAAAACATCAGGTCTGTGTGTTAAAATGTCAGCAGTAAATTCCTGCCAAAACCAAATAGGCATATGCTTGACTGTATCAACGCGCAAAGCATCAACACCTCTGTCCAGCCATTGTTTAATTGCTGACTTAATGTAATTCCGGTAGGCAATATTATTTTCGTTGAAAGTTGCTAAACCCGACAGTTCGCAGTTTTGGACTTGCCATTCATCTTCCCAGTTGGTGACTTCGCCATAGTGGTGATACCAGTCATCTTCATCGTCGTTAAAGTCAGCTATTTTTACGCCGTCGTCGTAGAGTTCCCCTTTTTTACCGCTAAAATCTGGGTTGCTGTGATTGCAGACAATATCGAGTACGAGTTTCATGTTTCGCTGGTGCAACTCGTGTACTAATTTGTCAAATACCGTATCTTTACTTTCTTGTGTTTGGTTAATAGAAGGATTGTCGCCTTTGGCAATAAAGCGGGGATTTAGTCGCTTGAAATCTTTAGTCCAGTAGCCATGAATTGCAGCTTGTTCGACAAATAATGCTTCAACTTGCTCGAACAGTGGAGTCAGCCAAACTGCGGTCACTCCCATATCTTTTAAGTAATCGAGTTTGTCAATAACTCCCTGCAAGTCGCCGCCCCAATATCTGCCCCAATCTTTGCCTTCTGGATCGTAAAGTTCTGGGTTTGGGCCTTCGTTATTTGTGTGGTCGCCGTCGTAAAAGCGATCGACTACAATGAAATAAATTGTTTCTTGTCGGAATTCAATGTCTCTGGTGTAGAGAAATTCTAAATCGAGTTCGCTTTCTGGCTTAACTTCTTCTACCAGAGACTCAATTTTTTCTTCTGGTTGGCTAACTTCGTATTGAGAGGAAGTTTGATTGGGGGTGACTGATGTCATGAGATGTATTTTTTTATATTGTAAGATTGGTCAGTTATTGGGAGCTCAAGTCGGAAATAGCTTTCCCCTCTGACTGAGTTTTACAGCATCATACGGAATTTACTCGTTTAAAGAAATCTTCCTTCAGAGAGAGGGCAGACTCATCCTTAAGGATTAGGTGAATGAGAGTTAATATTTAGCGTAATTCTCCCTCAAAGAGGCAGATCCTCAAAAACCTGCCGTACCAGGCTAAGCCTGGTAATGAGAAAAGGTGTACTAATTGTGCGATCGTCCTTTTTTCCTTCCTATCATTCCTCCCCCAAACTTTGGATATCTTCAACCCTCAAACCAATTGTTTGAGTAATGGTTTGATTGTTAATTAGATTGAGAAGTGGTCTAAGAATTTCCAGAGCATTTTCTCCCCTTCCTTGCTGCATTACTTGCTACAATTCCTGTTGTAATCCTTGTGCAAGTCGTTTATCCTTATATCTTGCACCATTTTCGCTCGCACAGGCTTTCGGGCCGATTCGACAAAGAGTTGATTTTTTTGTGGGAGGGCAGGAGAGCCCGCTCTGAAAGGATTATTGAGAATCGTGCAACATCTCAGCTACCCTGACTATGCAGCAGTATTTAACTAGAGCGATCTACTTATCCCAAAAAAGAACGATCGCCCGACATCCACCCCAACCCTAGCTAACTACAGCCACCGCAGACTCGGGAACCTGAGAATGCTCCACCCGGAAAACATTCGCGCTCAAATTAGCAACAATTTGTTTCCCCTGCTGCGTTAGTTCCAAATAGCCGATCGCATCCTTCACATATCGATAAACTACATTCCAATAAAACTTCGGATAACCATTTCGCAACTCTCCCGGATTTTGATAGCCCAAAACCAGATTTTGCCCAGTCTCCTCAAACTCATAAAACAGCGCCGCAATCTTTTGCAAATATCGTGGATCGCTCAACTGACCAATTAAATCAGCAGCGCGCACTAAACCTGGATAATTGACAGTCTCTTGATAATCTTCATCGGCAGGAACTGGGAAACGAGTCAGCTCAATATTACGCTTAACCACCTCAGCATCAATCAGTTTGTGACCGCCAAAACGCTCATCAATAAACATTTTTCCGCGATCGACATGATAAGGCGTCAAACTCGCATCCGTCGCCCCCGGAGGTAGCTTCACTTGCGAATCCTCTATCCCCGTTGCATACAGTCTCAAATCAGTTCGATCTTGCCGACAAACCCCCTTCACATACCCGATATCGTGACACAGCAAAGCAATGTGGAAATGCAACCAATGTTCACATAAAACACCACCCTCCCGGATGTGCTTGCCGCGCAGAATCTCCTGTCCCACCAAGGTCACTAAAATAGTGTGTTCCACATTGTGGTAAAGAGCATCGCTATTAGCAATATTTTCCAAAGCCATACTCGCTGCCCAAGCAATAATTTCACTATAGTCAGATTTTAACCCGCCGTAGGTGTACCGGTAGCCTTCAATCAGTCGATTAACAAAAGCATTAATCAGCAGTTCAGTTGCATTAAACATATTCACTTCCCTGAGCCCACGTAGAGCATTAAATTATTTTTATAGTTATTGTTTTTGGTGCTACCGTTTAATGTTATTTTTGGCTTAAGCGCGACGATGGATACCCACTCCTATCGAGACGCATCCATTGATATTATCAACAATTATGGCTTAAATTATGGCTCTCGCAACTACCAGAGCGACACACCCCATCAATAATTGAGATAAATGGACGATCGAGGTATGACACCCCTCAATCAGCAGTACGGTGTTCCATCTTCCGTGCATAGGTCAGTCGATTTTAAATTTTACATTTACTCGACAGATACATCTGGGGGCGAGAAGTTGGATCTAAAACTTTGGGTTGCTCACCACTGTTGTCGGAAACTTGTCTTTGTATTCGCTGCTCGTGCCCAAAAACGAGAGCGATGGAAAACGCAACCCCATTAATTCCTCATACACAGGATTAAGCTTGCACATAGGCGGTATGTAGAAAAGATGGTGTCCCAATAACTGAATATCTCTCTCTCAACAACACCGTGCGAGTATAAGTTGGCACACCGCTAAGTTACTGGCGGCTCTCCCCCAGCAGTGCTATCAAGTCACTGCCGCACTGCTTGCACGAGGCGATCGCGAAAAGTTAAGTCTTGGCACTGATTTTCCGGGAAAAGACTTGTAGTCAAGTTCATGATTGATCTCAGTAATCATTACTAACAAAAACTTATCAATCACCCGACTTAATCCTCAACGAAACCCACTATTGCTCCGGTGACTTGAATAAGTTTTATGAGTGACACTCACAGTCGCAAAATGTGATGCGAAGAGCTAGCCTTTGTGATTTAAAACTCGCTAAAGTGTGAGACAGATCACGCCCTCTGTTCCCTACAGAATGTATATTTAGATAGATGGCAAGAAAATAAGACAGAATAACTTGCAGCCGTCCCTCGCAGCTCCCCTCTCCCATCATCTGCGCTCTACGACTCTGTATACTTACTAATATAAGGTTTCAGGCAATGATTAAACAAAAACATAAATATGCCGACCTTGCTCAACTCCCCCACACAGATACCGTGCTCCAAAAACTCCCTGTAGAAGTTAAAGATTGGGCCCAAAGCTTGCCTTGGAACCAACGGCGCTATGTCTTGTCTCTCTGCTACATATTGTGTGCATCTACTCCCGACTTGCAAGCCGAATTTCTAGATAATTATACAGCCGACGGTTTAGTCTCAAAAATGTTTGAAGATGTAGATACTCTACACCGAGTCAAAGAGTATTTAATCAGATTTAGGGTAAAAAAGCAATTAAACGAATCAGATTTAAGAAGCTACATCAAACAATTTTATATCCACTCAGCTCAACAATCGCGCCGAGAAACTGACCAATATTTAGAATCTGCACTCCGCTTCGTCTTGAGTACAGAAGAACGCAATAATGTTTTTAACTATATTTTGGGTTTTGAATTTATTAAAATTGTGTTTCAAATGAGCTGGTTGCAACACGAAAGATTAGCGAGACTGCAAAAAAATCAGTCCCAGTTTATTGAAACCTATATCAAGCCGATTCAACACGCACACAGAATTAATGGCATAATTATACCGAAAGATGAGAGAATCTTTTTTGCCAGACGCACCTATTACGTTCAACTACCTAACATTTCCTACAGAAGACTAATTGAGTTAGTCATGGCAACTTTTACTACAGAAATGGTGAGTAATTGCGGATTTTCTATCAGCCGGCACTCTCAAGCTCTGCGTTTTGACTGCGATTACATTTACGATCCAGAACCAGAAGAAGAAAGATTTCCTACTGACTTGCAATTTATTCATTAACTTGACGCAATAAGGTGTACCCTACGTTGCTTTTTTCTCTTTACTTTTAGTTGCGCTTTGGGAACAGGATAGTTTTTGAATCATGGGACTTTGAGTCGGCAGGTTAAAACCAAATTTTTCAGCCGGATTAGATATAAAATAGGAGGGTTGTATCAACTAACCTTCCGCTTGCATTTCTTCAATGTCAAACCAGCTAACTATCACTCCCGCTAGCGGAATTGCCAGAAATATACCTAAAAGTCCTGCTGATCTTGCTCCGACTAACAGTGCAAAAAATACCACTACCGGATTGAGGTTAAGGGAATTTTGCATCAGTCTCGGATGAATAAAGTTGTCTTGAATTTGCTGCAAAACAATGCAAGCTGCCAATACTTTTAAAGATAGCCACACATTTTGAGACAATACAATAAAACAAACTAAGCTAATTCCCAGCGTCGCTCCGATCCCTGGAACTAAATCAAACAATCCGATAATAAAGGCTAAAATCAAGGGAAATTTCACATCTAACAGCAGAAAAATTAAAAAACTTGCTGTTGTCAAAAATAACATTAATAGGATTTGTGCCTGAAAAAATCCTAAAAAGTTTTTCTCTATTGTTACGCTTAAACGCCTGTGCAGGTGTCGAGGTATAAATTTGAGAACTAACACCCACAGCCTCTCTCCATCAAGTAACATGAAAGAAGCCACCACCAAAATTAATATTAAATTCAATAAATTGGTTAAAAATACTTGTAAAAAAGCAATACTCGATACAACTCCCGCCAAAGCTTGATTTCGCAGTTGTTCCTCAATAACTCGCAGGTTAACTTGCAGGTTTCTCGCCCGCAGAAATGCTTCGATGCGCTCGGACAGAGGCGCCAGAGCATTCAAAAATTCAGTCATGCTGTCAATTAATTGCTGTCCTTGAGATAAAAGAGTGACGCCTACAGTGACGGTGAGACCGCCCAAAACTAAAATGGTGAGCAAGACAACGAAGGCGACAGCTAAACTTCGCGGTAAAAATCTTTGGAGAGTTCGCACCGGATAGTTGAGCAAAAAAGCCACGAGTGCAGCAATGGTGAAAACCGCGACGGCAGTTTCAAAGTAAGCTAAAAGTTGCAGTCCAGCCCAACCAGAAGCAAATAAAAGCAAAAACCGGACTAAGGCTAAATTGCTTAGCATATTCCAAAAATTGGGAGGGGTTCTTTCTTGCTCTTTCACAGGGATTTTTAGGGGTTAATAATAGCTCAAAACTATTGCAGAGTGATCTTTTAGAATCGCACCCAAGATATATCTGCGGCTATCCCCCTCAAGGCAGAAAACAGATGACGAACGGAGGCAGGAGTGGATTCTATTCACCATAAGTTCGATCCTCACGAATGCCCCATGAAACACGTCCGCGATCGAACAAACAGCCTTTTTGAGTCTAAAACGGCATCGGAAGCTCTTTGCGATGGCAGTATTTGTTGCCGCAGCCCAATCGCAACTAACACAAAAACCCTCAAACTAGCGGACGCCGAAAAACCATGTTTCAGTCCCCGTCGCGAAAAATTTCAACTCTGCCTCCTGGAAGATAGTATGAACAGGTCAATTTTTGGGATACTAGAAACTAGCACTCAACTTAGCTGAGGAACAAACGTGCTGCTATCAAAAGGCTTTGAAGTAGAAATGTATACCGGCACTCCCGAAGGTGAGGTTGTCGGTCTCTCCGATCGCATAGTCGCCGATCTAGAGGGATTTGTCCGGGAGCCTGATAGCCGCAATGTGGAGTACACGACCGCCCCGCTGTGCAGCTACGATCGCCTGTTGTGCGCCTTAGTCAAGCCGCGAGTCCGGCTGCGCGAGTATCTCAAACAATTGGGCGACTATACCTTGCTGCCGGGAAGTACCCTGTCTCTCGGAGGAAGCGATCGATTTTACAGATCCGATCCCAACAACCCTTACCACACCTACATCGAGCAAACCTACGGCACCAAAGTCGTCACCGCCAGCATTCACATCAACATCGGCATCTCCCAACCAGAAATGCTGATGCGCGCTATCCGCCTCGCCCGCGTCGAAGCACCGCTATACCTTGCCTTGAGCGCCTCTTCCCCCTTCCTCGACGGCGAAGTCACGGGCTATCATTCCACTCGGTGGGGTTTGTTTCCCAAAACTCCCGCCATCGTCCCCCTGTTTGAAAGTCACAAGCATTACATTCAGTGGACTGAAGAACAGCTAGAACTCGGCACCATGCAAAACGTCCGCCATTTGTGGTCCGCAGTGCGACCAAATGGCGATCGTCGCCCCTACTGTCTCAACCGCCTCGAACTGAGAATTTGCGACCTTGAGGTCAATCCTCTAGCCCTGCTGGCTATCACTGCCCTACTAGAAGCTCGCATTTGGCAGATGATGGAAGACCCCAGCTTAGACCCGTTAGAACTCAGCACCTTGCCGGTGGCCACCCGTAACGAAGACTTAGTTGCCCTCACAGACGCCAACGAAATTGCTGCCTCCCGGCAAAGTTTGGATGCCGAACTCACCCACTGGCAAGACGGCAGAACTATTCTGGCACGAGATTGGATTGAGGAAATTTACCGAGAAGTGTGGCCTATAGCCAAAAAACGCGGCTTTAGCTGCTTTCTCTCACCGCTCAAAAAGATTCTCCGGGAAGGCAACACCGCCCAGCAGTGGTTGAAGCTGCACGAGGCTGGTTCGGACACCCGCAGTATTATTCTGCAAGGGATTCAGGGGATGGCTCACCAAGAATGGGAGCTAGAAGACAACTTGTGTGCCCAGTTAGTTGCCTGAAGTACCCGCCGTTGTTATAACGGGGGCTTTCACTAGCCCCCTGGCTATGCGTACTCAGCCAATACAAATAGCCCGAACCTCCCGGTCAAAAGTTGCAGAGCGACTCCCAAAAACAAATCAGAATATTTAATCAATGGAGCTCCACAAAGGTTATAAATAAAAGCTATAAGGTAGATCTACCTTTGGGTAGTTTTAGAAATTTCCCAATAGCTGTATTTTTCGCTGTTAATTAGCTTCATGCCCCAACTTGTCTTGATTCACCCGCAAATCCCCCCGAATACTGGCAATATCGCCCGCACTTGCGCTGCCACAGGCACGGAACTGCATTTAGTGGGCCCGCTGGGGTTTGAAATTAGCGATCGCTACCTGAAACGGGCTGGCTTAGATTACTGGCCCTACGTCAACCTCCACTGCCACGAAGACTTAGCGGCTTTTCTGGCCTATCGGCAGCAGCGCGGGGGACGATCGATCGGATTCAGCACTGGCGGGCGATGCAATTACGCGCAATTCCAATTTCAGCCCAGCGACTGGCTGATGTTTGGCTCGGAAACTGTAGGCATTCCCCAATTCGTCTTGGATGCCTGCGACGCCACAGTTTTTATTCCTATGAGCCAGCCTGGAGTCAGGAGTTTGAACCTGTCCGTCAGCGCCGCTGTGGGTTTATTTGAGGCTAAACGACAGTTGGGCGAGCTGGGATAAATCATTATCAACACATAAACATATAGATATTTAATAGCTGCTGCAGGCTGCCAAATCTTCTTTTAAATATAAGAAATTTGTATCTAAGGGGTGAAAATCTAGATAGCAGACATTAATATATTTTATTCATTCAAAAACAGATTGTTATCAGCAACACCAAATTACTCCCAAGATGATTCAGCAATAAAAACCGAGGATTTTAGCGATTTAGGGCGTGAGCGAGTACCAGCTTGGGTCTGAACACTATATCTAGTAAATATACGGTTGTAGGTTGTCCGGAAATTAGCCTAAAGTCTGATAATAGGTGAGAGTTCAGAGCCTTACCGGAACGAAGATTTTATGTATTCGTTCCAGCTATTGCGGTGTAAGGCTTGTGGGGTTAATTGCAGCAGGTTTGACCGAGAATTTTAAAATTTCTGACGGTTTGAGCTTGTCTAAATTAAAAAAGCAAGGTAATCTGGCCTAAGCATGATAGCTGTCAACAATCAGAATATTTTTGGTTGTTGATTTAAACTCAGCGTCATGCGATCCCCTTGAGTGTTTCCAAGGACAGTTAGCGCTTCTCAGTAGGAGGTCGTTTTTTTGAAACGAACATATCCCCAAATTAAGCCTGTTCAGGCTAGTGAAATCGACAGAGACGGTTCTGCGGAACCATCCAAACAGACAACGCTCAGCACAGGCAGAGTTCGCTCTCTCGCCACGATCGGGCTGGCAATATCGGTAGGTGCTTCTGGCATTCTGCTACCGAGAAATGGAGACAGCGCTCGCGCGTCTGAACTCGCACCGACATCAGAATCCACCGCTGAAGTACAGCCAGTCTCGGCCAACGGGCCCGCTACCTCCGCACAAGTTGACGGTTCCAGGGTCGAACAGCCCGGATCACCTTCTGACCCGGTGGCGGTTAAGGTCCAGCAGGGGCAAAGCCTTTGGGAGCTTTCTCGGGATTATGAAGTTGAACCGTCGGCACTAGCAATTGCCAACGACATCCAACCCGATACCATACTCCAAGTTGGCCAACAGCTCAGAATTCCGACTGCGACGGAAGCCACACCACAACAGAACGCAGGCTATAGCACATCGGCTGTGCTAGAGCACGCAGCGACGGTAAATCCCGAACAAGAGTTAAATCTGACTGGCTCCGAGCCATTGGATAGTGCAGCCCTGACAGCGCTGCCATCAACCGCAGCGACCCCGCTGGTCACGGCGGTACCGGAACAAAGTTCGATCGACATCCCGAATGCAGACGGGGCGATCGACAGTTTGAAAAAACAGGAAAACCGCACCACAGAATCGGGTCGAACCCTGTTAGGGTCTGAGGCGGGAGCAAATTTATCTACACCTGGGGCATTTTTACCCGAGTCAGCACCGACGCAGACCTCTCCCGGGTATGCAACTGGGACAACTATTCCTGACCTCAATGCCACACCTGTAATTCCCAATGCCGGGGAAGGTCAAGCAGCATTGCCCGATCGATCATTCGAGTCAATTGAACAGTCTTTGGCAACACCAAGTGTGCCCTCGGCTGTGCTAGTCCCCCCTGCGGGAAGTACCGCCGCGCCGGCTGAGGTTCTCTACAGCGTGCGTCCGGGAGATACGGTAGATGCGATCGCCAAAGGTCACGGCGTATCGCCCAAAGATCTGATCTCCGTCAACAAGCTGGGCAACCCCAACTTGCTGAATGTCAATCAACGGCTCAAAATTCCCCAAGTTGGGTTTAAAAATCCAGGGGTACAGGCGGCAGCCTCTTATTCTGCCTCCAACTCTACATCTGTATGGGCGGCGAGTTCGGTTCCCGCATCTTTAAACCCCAGCTCGTCTACCTCGGAAATAGCCAGTGCTGGTGTTGCAGCACCCGCGCCCACAGTGCCTGTTGTCTCTCCCCTGGAGAACCTGGAAGGTCTGAACAATATTTCAGCGCCCATGGTTCCCCAAATTAACAGCATTCCGCTGACTCAAGTTTCCCAAACCATTAGCGATCCACGGAAGCTGGATCTCCAAGGCGAACCAACATTTACAGGTGCAGTTGACACCAGTGCCCTGCCTGGACCAGCCCGTGAAAATGCTACCGCTATCGCTACGGGAGCATACCCGCAGCCGATCAGCTTCGTGGCAAATACTAGCGCCCAGGCTTCAAATGCCGATCCAACTAGCGCTTTACCAGAGTCGAATTCGGAGGCTCTCCCCACCGCAGAAGCTCTCAACCCTTATTCCGAACGCTTGAGGGCAGAAGTGGTCAGGCTACGAGAAGAATATCGTGCCTCACGCAATTCGATCGGCGCCAATGCGGTGTCCCTGGCTCCAACTGACGGGCCCTCGGTCAACCCGTCTGAGGATATGCCAAGTGTCAATCCATATCTCTACACCCCCGACTATACTGAGGCGGTGCAGAATGAAATCAGCAGACCGCCATCGAGAGCCTGGTCTGAGCAGGTTCAGAAGCAGCAGCAAGAGCGTTTAGACCCCTCTCGCGCCGCGGAACTGCAACCGATAAACCTGACGCCGACCTCTGCTGGGCAGCGGCCTGTGGTAGCAACTGCTCCTTTGGGAGCCGACGGTTACGATCCCCTAAGCAACCCGTCTTTGGGACGGATGGTTTCTCCAGAACTGCCTCCGCTTTCGAGCCCTGATACTTATCTGCCTAACGGCAAACAACAGTCGGCTAACGGGTTTATTTGGCCGTCTAAGGGCGTTCTTACTTCTGGCTATGGCTGGCGGTGGGGACGGATGCACAAAGGAATTGATATTGCAGGGCCGATCGGCACGCCAATTGTGGCAGCATCAGACGGGGTGGTTACCTATGCTCAGTGGAACGACGGCGGCTACGGGTATCTGGTGGAAATTACCCATCCTGATGGCACTGAGACTGTCTATGCCCACAACAGCCGGATTTTGGTGCAAAAGGGTCAGAAAGTCGCTCAAGGGGAACAGATTTCCGAAATGGGCAGCACGGGCTTCAGTACCGGGCCTCACTTGCACTTTGAAATTCATCCCGCCGGACAGGGTGCTATCAACCCCATGGCTTTACTGCCAGACGATGCGTCTAGCGCTTCTCGGTAACGACTGGTCGGAAGTTATGGGTTTTGAATGATTATCAAAACTCATAACTTTTACTGGAAGCTATGAGAAATAATGTTGTGTGAAAAGAAGACATAGCTAGCCCTACCGTGCTACGATAGTAAATCGTGAAGTAGATTTGGCTCAGTGGCGCAGTGGTTAGCGCAGGGGACTCATAAGCCCAAGGTCGCAGGTTCAAATCCCGCCTGAGCCATTATTAAATAAAAAAAACTGCGCTCTCAATTTTGAGAGCGTATTGTTTTTTGATTTATCGAGAAGATACTTGTAGTCGTTATGAGTATGATATATTTGTAACAGTTCGTAAAAAAGGAAACAAAATCTATGACCAGTGAATGCCTCCGGGTTGGTCAAGCTGCACCCGATTTCGCAGCAACAGCCGTAGTGGATCAGGAATTCAAGACTGTTAAACTGTCAGACTATAAAGGCAAAAAGTATGTAGTCCTGTTCTTCTACCCCTTGGACTTCACCTTTGTGTGCCCGACTGAGATTACAGCATTTAGCGATCGCTTCGAGGACTTCAAGAAAATCGATACCGAAATCCTCGGCGTATCCGTTGACAGCGAATTCTCTCACCTCGCTTGGATACAAACAGACCGCAAAGCAGGCGGTGTCGGCGACCTCAACTATCCCTTAGTTGCTGACCTCAAAAAAACAATTAGTTCAGACTACAACGTCCTCGACCCTGAAGCAGGCGTTGCCCTCAGAGGTCTGTTCATCATTGACAAAGAAGGCATCATCCAACACTCTACTATCAACAATCTTGCCTTCGGCCGCAACGTGGACGAAACTCTCCGCACTCTGCAAGCTATCCAACACGTCCAGTCTCACCCCGATGAAGTTTGTCCCGCCGGCTGGCAGCCCGGTGACAAGACTATGACTCCCGATCCGGTCAAGTCTAAGGTATTCTTTGCTGCAGTTTAAGCACATTATAGGTGTAGGGACACGGGAGTGTCGTGTCCCTACCAGCAGGGAAATTCATTTAACTGGATTTTTAATTAGCAATTAGCAATTACCCAATTAGGAAATATGCTGACTTCTACTAATTTTAGCGGCTTGTTAAATCAGCGATTTTTCCAAAATTTATTGCCTGTTCCGGCGACTAATGTTCTGAACCTGGGGCAGATGACGCCAGATTTTGAATTGCCGGATATTAATAATGGAAAATTGGTACGGCTGTCGAATTATCGCGGCGATAAGCCGGTAATTTTGGCTTTTACGCGGATTTTTACTGAAAAGCAATATTGCCCTTTCTGTTTTCCTCACATTAAAGCTTTGAATGAAAACTGGGAAAAATTTGCCGATCGCAATATAGAATTATTGATGATTGCTAGTACCGACGATCGCCAAAGCCAAATTGTGGTTAGAGATTTAGGCTTGAAAATGCCTCTGCTTTCTGATCCAGGCTGTCAAGTTTTTCGGGCTTATCAAGTCGGTCAGGCTTTAGGTGCTCCTTTGCCTGCTCAGTTTGTTTTGGATGCAGATGGAAAACTCCTCTTCAAACATTTGTTTTCTTTCATAGACCACAATGCTAGTGTGGACACTTTATTGAAATATGTCGATCGGTAAGGACACCGCTGCTGTGTCCTAATTAGGAGTTTTTCACCGCTGATGTACGCTGGTTTAGGCCCATCAGCGGGATTTTTTGACCGGTTGACACTGGTTGCGACAGCCCTTTAGTTATAAATACTTATTGTGCCAATTTCGATGGCGGAATGTTGCCATGTTCGCTCGACATTAATCTAGGCTATAGCTTGAAGGTACTTAGTACAAGTTTAAGCCAATGTCGTCTCCCAAAGATCGATCGAGCAAAATTGAATTGAGCGTCTTAGCGTCGCATCCTGAGTTGTTGACAGGTTTAGAAGCGTGGCTGCGGCTGGGTTTGCTTTCGCCCGCTGAGGTTGAGGAATTGTGCCGCCAGTATTTAGTCTGCCCACTCACAGAGCCCGCTGTAGACCTTTCTGAAATTGAAGACTCGCGAGATCCTATTGCCGAGCCAAAAATACCTGCCTTATCAACGCAAAAAGTAGTACCTCGCAGCAGAGAAAGCGTTGCTAGGCCCACAGAAACTACTCAAACCCCTAATTTTATCGCTCAAATTTTGCACTCACTAATGGCAGAAATTAGCGTGGTGTGGCTGTTGTTTTTAGGAGTGTTCATGGTAGTTGTCTCCTCTGGAGTCTTAGCTGCCAGTCAGTGGGAAAGATTTCCTGCCGCCGGACAATATGGAGTTTTATTAGCTTATACTTTAACCTTTTGGGCGATTAGCAGTTGGGCAAACAGACAGCATAATTTGCACTTGACTGCTCAAACTTTGCAAGAAGTGACCCTGTTGCTAGTGCCGATCAATTTTTGGGCAATGGATACTTTTGGATTGTGGCGGTATCCTTGGGATTGGGCGGTAGCAATCGCAGCGGCACTTATTTTGACTTGGATAACTGCCCGGATTATCAAATATCAATATCAAAGCTTTTCAGGAAAAAACATCACTCGCTCGATCGCCCTAAATCACTTGGGATTGAGTTATTTGCACTGGGGGTGGGCAGTGGCCGGCTTTTCCCTGGCTGCGGTTTATGTGGGTACAGTGGGAACTGCTGCTACTACAGTTTATCAAGTTCAGCAACAACGATTGCAATCTATCCAACGTGGGGGAAATACTGAAACATTCCCCGCTGCTTTCAGTTTAAGCCGAGATTTTTTGACTTACAAAAAAGCTGCTTTAGTAGCTTATTCATTAGGAATTTTACTGGGTAGAGCGATATTTGTCAAGGATGTAAATATCGCTGAAATGGGTTTAGCTTTGGCGATTTGTGGCGTGCTTTTAGCATGGCTAGATTGGCAGCAACCCCGGCCATCTGGGACTATTGAAAACAATATATCCGACCAGGCAAATCCCAGCAATTTTTTTAAATGGCAATTAGCGGGAATGGGTTTGTTGGGTTTGGGATGGCTGGTTTGTTTTCGCGACATTCCGCTACAGGCGATCGCAGTTAGCGGATTGGCTGTTTGGTTTTTTTACAATCGTTTAGTGCGGTTTTGGCAAGAGTTTGATTTGCTAATGCTGGAGGCGGTGGGACTTCAGAGTATTTGGCTGTTTTGGCGAGTGCTTCCTTTAGGGATTAGAACACAAGTTGTGGCATTTTTAGCTCAGCTTACAAACTCTCAGGAAACTCCTTGGGCTTTTTGGGGTGTTCTGCTGTTGCCTTATTTAATTTTAATGGTAAGTGCAGCGCAGTGGCTCTACCGCAAGCGAAAGTTTCAACTTGCCAGTTTTGGCGAAAACCTTGCTCTGGGTTTGGGGAGTGCTTTAACTGTTATTAGTTTTGTCAATCCGTTTTGGCGATCGCTCAATTTATTAGTCTCTACTTTAATTTTAGGTTGGATCACTTATAAATACGTCATTCCCGATAATTCCCGGCGAGTTTCGAGGCCGGCTTCTGCGGCTGAACAACGGGGAAATCCGGCAATTTTGCTTCCCATAACTCACATTATTGGTTTAGGCGCGATCGCTTCGGCAATTGACTTATTTTTTCCCAACCAGCCACCAAATATTTGGTCGGCAATATTATTGATTTTTATGGCGGCTGAGTGGGGATTTTTTGTATGGATGAAAGCGGCAAATTACCGAGAAAATTCTGATTTTTTCCGCTGGTCTCCTGCATTGTTTCAAAGTTCCTGGTATCTGGGCTTAATATTAGCAGGATTCAGCTTTATATTGTTGCAAAATTATTTAATTACGGGTACTGCCACTTATCGCCCTCAGTGGAGTTTGCTCTGGCTGGCGACTCCTTTGGCTTTGACTGCTGTTGCTAAATATACTGAGATTCCTCACAAACAAGTTGCCAGTACCTTTAGTACGATCGCCCTAATATTTGCACAATTTCTAATTGTTATTTTTCCGGGATATCGGTTAATTGGTCTGGGTTTGGCAGCCGGATTAATGTTGGTTAATACTTACTATTTAGTCCAGATAGCAGCGGCTGCGATTGGAGTGGGGTTTGGCTTGAGTTTCGTAGCTGCGGCGAGCGATCGATTAGGTTTTGTGTCGGGTTGGGATTGGGGAATTGCTGGGGCGATCGCTGTTTTGTCTCTGTGGTTGCTTCGCAGCATGATTGTTCGTTTTTCCAGCCGTTTGCCTGAGTCTTCTCAATTAGCAGAAATTTACGATCGAGCTTTAGATGGATGGGCAATCTTGCTGGCAGGCTTGCTGTTAACAACTATTACTTTTTATTCCTATGAACTCTACGCAGACAGTACCTTGAGTTTTCCACCATCTACTGAAGTTTTGGCTGCTATTTTGGTGATAATGGCTGCGATAATTTTCCGAAGTTTACGCCAACTTTCCCCTCTGGCAATTTATGCTCTGGCTTGGAGTTTGGAGTTGTTGACAGCAGTGGGTTTGAGTTTTGTCGATCGCACTACGATTAATTTAGCAGTTGCTAATATCGCTCTCGGATTGTTTACTCAATTATTGGGTGATGTGTGGCGGCGCCGCCACCCCGATCCAACAATTTTACCTAGCATTGATTTTATACCTTTGGTGTATGGGGTATTGGGTTTAACTTTTCGATCGCACACTTTGACGAATTGGACTGGTTTAACTGTGTTGGGTGCGTCTTTAATTGCGATCGGCATTGGTAGGCGGGAGCCAGAATTCAAACCTTTGGTTTATTTAGGATTAATTGGCGTGTCCCTTGCTGCTTACGAATCGCTACTCTATCAACTTTTTCAAACACCAGGAGGAGCTTTTGGCGACGGCTTAATTGTCCTGGCCACTCTCGGCACAACTTTAACATATATCTATCGCATTTTATCTCCTTGGCTCAGCAATTATTTACATTTAACGAATGCAGAGTTAAAAATATTTGCTCACCTGCATTGGGTTTTGAGCAGTTTGCTGCTGATTTGGGCTTCGGCCGATGATATTAAGTCCGGCCTAAGTTTAGGATTAGTCACTGGTGCTTTATTAGTTCAATACGCTTTCTTGCAAGGGCGAAATAATCTCGATCGCCAATGGGCAGAAATTTGGGTTTACTTGGGCTGGCTAGAAGCCTTTGGCATCCGGCTTTACTGGATCAATACACCTTTAGTTAAGTATATTTCCGGGCCGCTGGGGCCTTGGAAAGTTGCCTTCGCTTCCCTATTAGCCTATTTCATTTACATTTTGCCTTGGGACAACTGGGGTTGGTCAAAAAAACCTTGGCAGGTAATTGCTTCGGTGATTCCAATAATTACTATTTTGGAAAGTCCGTATAAGTTTTATCCGATTAGCTTGCTGATAGCTGCCGCCTTGTATGTTTTCCTAGCTTGGGAAAGGCAGGAAGTCCGTTTTACCTATGTGAGTGCGGCGATAATTGACTGGATAATGCTGCGGTGGTTCTGGCAAATAGGATTGACTCAGCCAGAGTTTTATGTTACTCCTTTAGCACTTTATTTACTTTACATTACTCAGTTCGATCCCACTCTCAAATTACCAGCAGAAAAACCGCTGCGCCACACTCTGCGAATGCTAGCAACTGCGCTGATTTGCGGGATGCCTCTTTTGACTCAGCAAAGCCACGGTTTAGTTGCGGGAGCTTTTAGTTTGGCGGCGATTGCAGCGGGTTTGGCGCTGCGAGTTCGGGCGTTTTTGTTTGTGGGAACGGGAATTTTTTTAATCAATGTTTTCTATCAGTTGGTGGTTCTGATCTTCGATTATCCGCTGATTAAATGGGCGATTGGTTTGGCTTTTGGGATTGTGTTTATCTGGATTGCTGCTACTTTTGAAACGCGGCGCGATCGCATTTCTGCTTTTGTGCAGCATTGGGTTGGGCAATTGCAATCCTGGGATTAGATTCAGCGATAAGTTGCTTTTTTTTACTGGTATTTTTTAATTAAAAACCCGGTTTCTCAAAGAAACCGGGTTTTTAATCAACAGTATTTAGCCGTCTGTAGAGCGCATTAATGGCTCAATGCGAATTCGGGCAATTTCGGCTCAGATGAACCATCGGGCACTACCTTAACCTGACCGTTTTCATCCACATCAACGATCGCCTTTTGGCCATCTTTCAGCTTCCCAGACAGCATTTCCTCAGCCAGTACATCTTCCAACAACCGCATGATTGCGCGGCGTAAAGGTCGAGCACCGTAGCTGGGATTGTAGCCTTCTGTAACTAACAAGTCCTTGAACCGTTCCGTCACCGACAAAGTAATACCCTGTTCGGTTAAGCGGCTGAAGACTTGCTGCAACATAATGTCCGCAATCTGCTTGACTTCTTCCCTGTTCAACTGGCGGAAGACGATAATCTCATCCAAGCGGTTGATAAATTCGGGACGGAAAAACTGTTTCAGTTCTTCGTTTACCAAGCTGCGAACGCGATTGTACTGTCCGTCTGCGGCACTTTCAGCAAACTCGAAACCGAGACCGCCACCACCTTTTTCAATCACTCGCGAACCGATGTTGGAGGTCATGATCAGCAGTGTATTCTTAAAGTCTACTGTCCGACCTTTAGCATCCGTCAAGCGGCCGTCTTCCAAGATTTGCAGCATCATGTTGAAGACATCCGGGTGAGCTTTTTCGATTTCGTCGAACAAGATGACCGTGTAAGGACGGCGCCGGACTGCTTCTGTTAGTTGGCCGCCTTCATCGTAGCCGACGTAACCGGGAGGCGAACCGATGAGTTTAGAAACCGTGTGGCGTTCCATGAATTCGGACATATCTAACCGAATCATGGCTTCTTCGGAACCGAAGAAATAAGTTGCCAATGCTTTTGTAAGTTCCGTTTTGCCAACGCCTGTGGGGCCGGAAAAGATGAAACTGGCGATCGGGCGATTGGGATTTTTCAAGCCTACCCGCGCGCGACGGATAGCCCTAGAAACTGCGCTGACTGCTTCTTCTTGACCGATCAAGCGCTGGTGCAAAGTATCTTCCATGTGCAGCAGCAATTCCGATTCGGATTCTGTCAGCTTGCTGACCGGTACTCCCGTCCAATTAGCCACGATGTGGGCGATGTCTTCTTCGGTGACGACGGGAGAGGTTTTGAGCTGGCTTTTGTTGATCGTAGCTTCGGCGATTTCGGCTTCAATTTCTAATTCGCGATCGCGCAATTTTCCAGCTTTGTCGAAGTCTTGCTCGCGCACTGCTGCATCTTTTTCTTTTGTTACTGCAGGCAGTTGCTTTTTGAGTTCTTTAACTTCGGGCGGGGTTTGTGAATTCATCACGCGGACGCGGGAACCTGCTTCGTCAATTAAGTCGATCGCCTTGTCTGGCAAAAACCGATCGTTAATGTATCTGTCTGACAGTGTAGCCGCTGCTTCTAAAGCTGCGTCGGAAATTGTCAGTCTGTGATGCTGTTCGTAAGCCGATCGCAACCCGTACAATATTTCTATTGTTTCAGCCACGCTCGGTTCGCCGACTTTGATCGGTTGGAAGCGGCGTTCTAAGGCAGCGTCGCGCTCGATGTGCTTGCGATATTCGTCCAAGGTAGTGGCGCCGACACACTGCAATTCGCCTCTAGCAAGGGCGGGTTTGAGCATATTAGAGGCGTCCATGCTGCCTTGAATTGCGCCTGCACCGACTAAGGTGTGAATTTCATCAATTACCAGAATGATGTTGCCGGCAGCGCGAATTTCGGCCATGATTTTCGTCAGCCGTTCTTCAAATTCGCCTCGGAACTTTGTACCAGCAATCAGCGAACCCATATCGAGGCTGATTACTTGTTTGTCTTCTAAAATTTCCGGGACGTTTCTATTAACAATGCGCTGGGCTAGGCCTTCGGCGAGGGCTGTTTTGCCCACTCCCGGTTCGCCTACTAATACTGGATTGTTCTTCGTGCGGCGGCCGAGCACTTGGATCACGCGCTCGATTTCATTTTCGCGGCCCACTACGGGGTCGAGTTTACCTGCTGCGGCTAACTTGGTCAGGTTTGTGCCAAATTCTTCTAAAGTCGGGATTTTGCGATCGCCGCTATCTGCCCTACCTCCGGGTACCGCTGCGACTTCTCCCACGGCACGAATTACCTGCGTGCGGACTCTCTGGCGATCGATCCCCAAGTTTTGCAGCACCTTCGCCGCCACCCCTTCATCGTCCTGAATCAGCCCCAGCAGGATGTGTTCGGTGCCGATGTAATTGTGGCCTAACTGCCGCGCTTCGTTCAGCGCCGTCTCAAAAATGCGCTTGACGCGGGGCGTAAAAGGAATTTCCGGCGGGAGGAACCCGGAACCTCTACCAATGATATTTTCGATTTCATTGCGCGCCTCTTTCAAGTTGAGGCCCATATCCAGTAATACTTTTGCAGCGATGCCAGTGCCTTCGCCGACGAGTCCCAGAAGAATTTGCTCGGTGCCTACAAAATTGTGACCGAGGCGTCGCGCTTCCTCTTGGGCTAGCATGATTGCTTTAATGGCTTGTTCTGTAAAGCGTTCAAACATATTTTTTCTATCCTACTGTCTTGGCGAGGGCTGTATCGCTGCTGGTGAGGAGCGATTTGGAACACTACACAAATTATAGATGTAAATTTTTGTGTATTTCCTTCTCTAACAATGTATCTTGCTAAAGGGGTAGGGACAGTGGGGAGACCCGAATAGTAGGGGTGTGGTTGCCGTCCGCTGTCGATCGGATATTAATTGAGAATAATAGTAGCAAAATGGCTTGATTGCCTGAATACTATCATTTTATGTATAAATTATATTCTTGTCCGAGTAAATAAAGCTTGATTTTTCTTTGCCTAAGTACATAGTTGAATTAAGCATATAACAGTTGCCCTGTCAAGACTTTTGAAGGTTGAGAGTGGTCGTGCCGTCAGCCAACAGCCAACAGTCAACAGCGAACAGCGAGTAGAATCAGATATATTTTCAACTCTGAGGAGAACTCCATGCAATTTCTCTCGCAATACCAAATCCACTCCACTCTCCACGAAGGTATCGAAACGATTATTTATCGAGGAAAAATCCCCACCCACCAGGATACAACCGTACTCAAAATCCTCAAAGCTGAATATCCCACCCTCGATGCAATTACCCGGATCAAGCACGAGTATCGCATTCGCCAACATTTAGACCATCCCGGCCTAGTTAAAGTCATTAGCCTAGAAACCTTTGATAACCGTCTCGGCTTGCTTTTAGAAGACTTTAATGGCGAATCTATCGATCGCCTCATGTCCAGACAAAAGCTCGAAGTCATCACCTGTTTGAGGTTTGGCATCCAACTCATAAAAACCTTAGAATATCTACACCTTCAAAAAATTATTCACAAAGATATTAAGCCGAGCAATATCATCATCAACAGCCAAACAGGAATTATTAAACTGACAGATTTCGGGATTGCTTCACGATTGTCCAAAGAAAATCCCCAAATTAATAATATTAACTCGATAGTCGGTACTTTTGCTTATATGTCTCCCGAACAAACCGGGAGAATGAACCGCACCCTAGACTACCGCACCGACTTTTATTCTCTCGGTATCACTTTATATGAAATGCTGACAGGTCAATTGCCATTTATGAGCAACGATCCTTTAGAAATAGTTTACAGTCACATAGCTTCTCAAGCAATTTTACCGCATCAAATTAATTCAGACATTCCACCATCAATTTCACAAATTGTGATGAAATTGATGGAAAAAAATGCCGAAAATAGATATCAAACAGCAGGCGGATTATTAGCAGATTTAGAAATTTGTTTGCATCAGTTAGAAACTACAGGCAAGATAGTAGATTTTACCCCCGGAAACTTAGATATATTGAGTCAGTTGTTGATTCCTCAAAAATTGTACGGTCGGGAAACACAAGTCAGCGAACTATTGGCAGCATTTGAACGTGTAGCTAATCCTTGCGAGGGAAATTCTTCCCCTTCCCAAATTGAACTGATCCTAGTGTCGGGTTATGCAGGCATAGGCAAATCTGCCGTAGTTAGCGAAATTCAAAAACCCATCACCAGACAGCGAGGCTATTTTATTTCAGGCAAATTTGACCAATTCAAACGCAATATACCTTACGCATCTTTAATTCAAGCTTTTCAATCTTTGATCCAGCAGTTACTTGCCGAAAATAGCAAAAAATTACAAGATTGGCAACATCAACTTTTAGCCGCACTAGGCGATGCCGGACAAGTAATTATTGACGTGATTCCCGAACTAGAATTGGTAATTGGCAAACAGCCTGCCGTTGCGGAACTTGCCCCCACAGAAGCACAAAACCGCTTTAACAGGCTATTCAAAGAATTTATCCACGTATTCGCGCAAAAAGAGCATCCATTAGTTATATTTATCGATGACTTGCAGTGGTCAGATTCAGCGACATTGAAATTAATGGAATTACTAGCGACTGACCCAGATAGCAAATATTTACTATTTATTGGAGCCTATCGAAACCATGAAGTTAGCTCTACACATCCTTTAATGCAAACAGTAGAGTACCTTCAAAAAACGGGTATTATTATCAACAATTTAGTGCTGGGACCTCTTTCTTTAGCCCAGGTTACTGAGTTAATTTCGGAGACATTGAATGAATCAGACAGAATTCAACCTTTAGCGGAGTTAATTTGGAATAAGACTGGTGGGAATCCTTTTTTCTTGACGCAATTGCTCAACACTCTTTATCAAGAAAAACTTTTGAGATTTGACTTTTCCCGGCTGCAGTCTCCCGGAAGCAGAGGGGAGTGGCAGTGGAACATGGAGGAGATTCACGCTATTGGCATCACAGATAAGAGTGTAGTTGAACTGGTAGCCAGTCGGATTCAACAATTGCCAGAGACTACACAACAAATTTTGAAATTGGCGGCTTGTGTTGGCGACAAATTCACTTTAGATGTTCTATCTACTGTCAACGCAAAATCTCCATCCGTCACGGCGACTGAACTCTGGGATGCTTTGCAAGCAGGGTTAATACTTCCTTTGAATGAGAGTTACCTCATTCCTTTATTTTTAGATGGAGAAGGAGGAGCTAATTTAACTTTCGATTCTTCGGGAATCAGCTATAAATTTTTGCACGATCGCGTCCAGCAAGCTGCATATTCGCTGATTCCTGATGATGAAAAGAAAGCCACTCATCTTAGCATCGGTAAATTGCTGTTTGAAAATACGCCCGCCGATAAAGTAGAAGAGAAAATTTTTGATATTATCAACCAGTTGAATGTAGGAATGGATTGTCTGCTCCTGCAATCAGAAAAAGATGAATTAGCCCGATTAAATTTAATTGCTGGACATAAGGCAAAAGCAGCTAATGCTTACGAACCCGCGGTTAAGTATTTGAATGCGGGAATGTCGTTATTAGCACCTGATAGCTGGGATCGCAACTATAGCATGACGCTGCGCTTGTATGTAGAGACGCTGGAAGCGGAATATTTAAACACCAACTTTGAGCAAGCAGAAGTTTTGGCAGAAGTGGTTTTGCGATCGGCTAAAAACCAGCTTGACATAGTGAAAGTGTATCAGCTCAAGATCCTATTTTATCAGGCTCAAAGCCAGATGCTAAAAGCTGTTGAAACAGGTTTAGAAGTGCTGGAAATGCTGGGACTCAACCTATTAGACAACGAAACCATTGCAGTGCCAAAATTGCCGCGAATTGAGGAATTAGAAAACCTGCCAGTTATGACAGATCCATATCTACTGGCAGCTATGGAAATCCTGACAGCTCTCTATCCTCCTGCTTATATTGCCAAACCTGAAATTGTGTCCTCCCTCGTCTTGACTATGGTCAATCTTTGTATCGATCACGGTCATTCAGCATTAGCTACTTTTCCCTATACTCTTTATGGAATGATCCTGTGCGGCATCGAAGGCGACATCGAAGCTGGCTACTACGCTGGATTAATTGCTTTAAAGCTGCTAGAACAATTCAATGCTAGCCAACAGAAAGCTAAGGTTTATGTAATGTTTAATGCTCATATAAGAATCTGGAAAGAGTCTACTAAAAATACACTTCCTTCATTCCTAGAAGGGATAAAATTTGGTGTAGAAACTGGTGATTTAGAATGGGCGATATATAATTGCAAGCACTATATTACCAATTTATTTTTTGTGGGAGAACCGCTAGAATATGTCGAAGATAAACAAACCGTTTATATGGAGTTTTTGCAAAAAAATAAACACGAATTTGCCAGGGCTTATGCTCAGATTTGGCAAGTAACTGCTTCAAGCTTAAGAAGCAAAACAGTAGAGCAAGTACGGTTAGTTAGTGGCAGGTTGGATGAACCTGCTGTAATGTCGTGTTGGCAGAAAGAAAATAATCGAATGTCGCTGTTTGCAGCTTATGTTGCTAAATTGATGCTGCTTTATTTATTTAAAGATGATGCTGCGGCTGTTGCCAGCGGTAAATTAGCGGCAGAATATGCAGATGGCGCGATCGGCTTAATCACTGTTGGGGTACACAATTTCTACTATTCGCTGGCCCTCCTCGCTCACTATCCTGACAGTGACAATCAAGAAGCATACCTAGCTATTGTTAACTCTAATCAGCAAACTATGAAAAAGTGGGCCTACCATGCACCCATGAATTATCACCACAAGTACGAGTTAGTTGAAGCTGAGAAAGCTCGACTTTTCAGCGATAAACTTGCAGCCATGGATTATTATGACTTAGCTATTAAAGGAGCGGCTGCTAACGGTTACATCCAAGAAGAAGCATTAGCTTATGAATTAGCTGGAGAGTTTTATCAATCTTTGGATAAAGAGATAATTGCTCGATCTTATCTGACAAAAGCTTATTATGCCTACATCCGCTGGGGAGCTATAGCAAAAGTTAAATACTTAGAATCCCGTTATCCTTATTTAGCTGATCGCAATCAAGGAGCAATATCTAAGAATGTTGATCTCATGACTGCTACCACTACTGTTGACAATAGCTTGATGCTGGATTTACCAACTGTTGTCAAAGCATCTCAAGCTGTTTCGAGCGAAATTATCCTCAGCCGTTTGCTAGAGAAACTCGTACAGCTTGTAAAAGAAAACGCAGGCGCTCAAAAAGTATTATTTCTTGCCAATACAGGTAATCAATTATTCATAGAAGCTGGACTTACAGGTCAGTTTAATGATGTAACCCTTTTACAATCTCTCCCGATTGCCGAATCCGAGATGCTCCCCATTTCATTGATTAACTATGTAGAAAGAACCCAAAAATACTTGGTTTTAGATGATGCTACCCGATCCGATCAATTTCAATTTGACCCTTATATTGTGGCAAATCAACCCCTATCTATCCTGGTATTGCCAATTATCCATCAAGGCAACCTTACGGGAATTTTTTATTTAGAAAACAATTTAACAAAAGGTGCTTTTACTAGCGACAGGTTAGAAATTTTGGGAATCCTGTCTGCACAAGCAGCTATTTCTCTAGAAAATGCTCGTTTTTATACTATTCTGGAAACGCGAGTAGCCCAAAGAACTGAGAATTTGCATATTGCACTGGAAGAACTTCGCCACACTCAAGTGCAGCTAATTCAAAGTGAAAAAATGTCCAGTTTAGGTCAAGTAGTCGGGGGAATTGCTCACGAAATTAATAACCCGATTAACTTTATTTATGGAAATTTATATTACACCAACGAATACGCTGAAAACTTACTAAATCTACTACGTTTATACCAAAATAATTACCCAAATCCCGTGTCCGAAATAGTAAATGAAACAGAGCAAATAGATTTAGATTTTTTAATGAATGATTTCACTAAAATGATAGATTCAATGAGAGTGGGCGCTGCGAGAGTTCGCGATATTGTGCTGTCGCTGCGAAACTTTTCTCGGCTAGATGAATCAGATAGAAAATGGGTTAATATTCACGAAGGTATCGACAGCACGTTGATGATTTTGGATCACAAATTAATTGATATTCAAGTGATCAAGGAGTACGACAATTTGCCTTTAGTGAACTGCTATCCTGGAGAAATTAATCAGGTATTTATGAATGTTATGACCAATGCGATTGATGCTTTTTCTCACGAAAGAGGGAGTGAAGTTGACTCGAAACAGACTCCGACAATTCAGATTTGCACTGAAGTCGCGGAAGGAAATCAAGTAGCGATTCGCATTGTTGATAATGGTGTGGGGATGAGTTCGGAGGTACGCGGTAAAATATTCGATCCATTTTTTACTACTAAAGAGGTAGGTAAGGGGAGTGGTTTGGGATTGTCTATCAGTTATCAAATTGTTGTAGAACAACATGGAGGAAAGCTAATTTGCAAGTCGGAACATGGACAGGGCAGCGAGTTTACTATACTGCTGCCGTATTGATGAATTAAAGCCATCGTGAAAGCAACTGTTCAATTACTTCCACAAAGCCGATCGCAATTTGAATCAATGGCCAACCCACAAAACAAATTAACACCGCCCAGCGAGTTTGAATATCCAAACCTTGGCGAACCGCCACAATTACAGCTAGCAAACTCCACACAGCTAATATCCGCTCTATTCCTTCTCCCAGCAAGGGAATTAAGGTTAAAAAATTCAGAACTTGGGGGGCGTAGGCAAATCCGATTGGAACCAGCAACTCGCCATAAGTTACGTGACCCGGTTGCAGCCACTGCCCGATTTTAAAGATAGTGAAAGTCCAAAAATAATAACCCCCCGCGACTGCCAAACCCTCTATCAAAAGTCCTAGAAATAATACTGATAGCTCAGTTCGGTTGATTAACAAGATGACAGCACTGCCCAACACGCGGGACAGCGCAGCTAAAATTACAATTGTTAAAGCTATTCGCTTAGTTCTGCCAGTGTAGGGAGTTTTTTCGTAAAAATTGCCGTTCAAAGAAAGTGCGTTCCAAAGCGTTGCGCCCAAACCTGCAATTGAATCTTCTCCCTTCACGTTGAACTCCTGGTCCTCAAGATAGTTGACAACTTTTACAAAATAAGCTCTAATACAGCAGAATCACCGAACTATTTCTAGGTAATTAAGTAATTAATTGGCATTCTACCAGATTTTATTAAATGCTAAGATTGATTTTACGGATACTTGCATGGGTGCGCGGGGGAAGTTTAAATTTGTTGCTCATCGCAGGTGTAATCCTGATAATTTGGGGCATTCTTTCGCCGGTGGGAACTGTTATATGGTGGCTGAATCAAAGTGCCGAAACTTTGGGTCTCAAGAAAAATCCGCCGGAGATATTGCCCTCAAACAAGGGCAATCTAGAAGCGCGCAAGTCTTCCCCACTCAATTGTTATATCATCTTTTTACCGGGAGTTGGCGATTTTTCGGGGGACGAATTAACCCCTGGTGAAGAGTTTTTTCTCAAGGGTTTAGTTAAAAGTCACCCGCAGTGCGTAGCAGTGGGCGATGTTTTTCCTTATTCAGCGTCTAACAAAAGTTTAGGAGGAGAGCGGTGGCTAGCTCCTTTTTGGCGGTTTGCAGAACAGGCACAAAAAGGGCCGATTGCGGGGGATATATTCATCAAAATTCGCAATCTCTGGAGGTTTGCAATTTCTCTAGATTATCGCTACGGCTTTGCATACAATCAGGGACTGGCTAATGCAATTATCGATCGCATGAATGCTCAATCTCCCATTTCAGTTAATTCTCAACAACCTTTGAAAGTTATTTTAATTGGCACTAGCGGCGGTGCACAAGTTGCTTTGGGTGCTACTCGCTATCTTAAAGAATGGCTGAAGGCAGAAATTACAGTTGTTTCGGTTGGGGGCGTGTTTTCGGGAGAAAATGGTTTTGCAGAAGCCGATCGCATTTTCCACTTTCGCGGCACTCGCGATTCAATTGAGGATATTGGCGGCATAATTTTTCCGAGTCGCTGGTACTGGTACGCGACTTCTCCTTTCAATCAAGCTCGTTTGCAAGGCCGCTATGCAGAAGCTTTGAGTGGCCCTCACAAGCACGACGGCGATGAGGGATATTTTGGGGAAAATCTGGCGGCGGACGGTAAAAAGTATGTAGATATAACGCTGGACAAGATTAATCAATTGCCTGTTTGGTCTAAGGGCGCGTCCGATTGATCAGTTCTTGCATATTTGATCCCTGTAAAATTATAATTAAGTTAGGAGGAAAAATTTGAGTTTTAATTTATTCATAAATAGAGGAGTGCCGTTCATCATTAAAAACTAATTTTAGTATAGTCAATAATAATAAAACTCTTCTGGGCAGTTGCGCAGAGGAACGCCAGGAATATACAAGTTAAATACACAACCGCTTAGTCATTAGTCATTCGTTATTAATTGTGTCATTGTTGGTGGTGCGTCGCTTGAAGCTTGGCATTGTTGCCTTCCAGTCTCTACCGCAATTCCCGATGCCCAATGCCCAATTCCCAATTCCCAATTCCTAATTCCCAATTCCCAATTATCAATGTCTCGACCAACATTATATATTGCCATCACGAATCACGGATTCGGCCACGCTGTCCGAGTTGCGTCCGTAGCTGCAAAAATTCAAGAATTAAATCCAGATATCTTACTAATTATCACAACAACAGCACCTCGCTGGCTGCTAGAATGTTATATTGGTGGCGACTTTATCCACCGTCCCCGCGCTTTTGATGTGGGTGTCGTGCAAGCTGACAGTTTGAATATGGATAAAGACGCAACCCTGGAAAAATTACGGGAAATTCGGAAAAAGCAAAATTCCCTAATTGCGAGCGAAGTTAATTTTATCAATCAAAATCGGGTGGGTTTGGTGCTGGCAGACATTCCTCCTTTGGCAACGCGAATGGCGGCCTCGGCTGGGGTTCCTTGCTGGATGATGAGCAATTTTGGGTGGGATTTTATCTATCGCGATTGGGGCGGAGAATTTGTAGAAATGGCAGATTGGATTGGTGAATGTTTCGGAATGTGCGATCGGCTTTTTCGTCTTCCTTTACACGAACCGATGGCAGCTTTCCCAAATATTCAAGATGTTGGCTTGACTGGCGGTAATCCTCGCTACAGTAACGAGAAAATTCGGGAAGTATTCGGCATCGAAACACCCCTGGAAAAAACTGTATTGTTGACTTTCGGCGGACTGGGTTTAGAAGAAATTCCTTATCAAAATTTACAGCAATTTAGCGACTGGCAATTTATTACTTTTGATGCGGGAGCCCCCGATTTGCCGAATTTGATTTATGTCAAAAATCAGGAGTTTGCACAATCTTTCCCGATTTTACCTCGTCCGGTTGATATTATGCCTGTTTGCGGGCGCTTAGTTTCTAAACCGGGATACAGCACTTTTGCGGAAGCTTTGCGCTTGGAAATACCTGTTGTTTCTATAATGAGAGAAGGTTTTGCAGAAGCTGCGGTCTTGCTGGAAGGGATTCAAAATTATGCGGAACATCAAATCTTGACGGAGACGGAATTTTTTGAGGGTGAGTGGGAGTTTTTGCGACAACCCCTGCATCCGCCCCGTTTGTCGGGTAAATTGGATAAAAATGGTACGGAGGCGATCGCCCAAGCTGTTGTAGACTATTTTGCATAAGTGCGATTAGAAATCGATCTTACACAAACAAAGTCTACCTCCGCCGACAGAAGACTTTTGCATCAGTCTCATCCAAAATCTAAAATCTAAAATCGAATGAATCACTATCAACAGATACTCAAGATTCAAACTACAGGAAAATCTCTGTGCAAAATCACTCCTAAGATAGAAGATGTGGTGGCGAATTCAGGTATTAAAATTGGACTTTGTAGTTTATTTTTGCGCCATACTTCTGCTAGTTTGGTGATTCAAGAAAATGCTGACCCGGATGTACTTAAGGATTTGGCTAACTTTTTGGCTAAACTGGTACCGGAGGGCGATCGCTACATTCACGATGCGGAAGGCCCAGACGATATGCCGGCACACATTCGCACTGCGCTGACTCATACTTCCGAACAAATCCCGATCGATCGCGGCAGGTTGCTGTTAGGAACTTGGCAGGGAATTTACCTGTGGGAACACCGCCAGCGGGGTCACATTCGCGAATTAGTCGTTCACGTCAGCGGCACTTGATCGGAATTTGTACCTCGCTGATTTTAGTTGCTTCCGGCGTCATCGGGGAATTGTAAAAAAAGCGGCGCGGCGGCCCGACTATTTCGTATTCGGGATGTTCTTGAAGCCAATCTTTGAGTTTCTGGAGGTTGTTTTCGTAGCTTTCCCAAGTGTAGGCCCCGCGCACGCCGATGCTGACAACTGTCATCGGAGAAGTATCTGTGACTTCTACAGCGGAGTTAACGCTGGTGGGGGCGATATTTGGTTCGGGATAGAGGAACGAAACTTCTGCTTGGGGAACTGCATCGATTTGCCCGGAAGTTTCGGTGTAGCGCGCTTCTACTGGCGTTGTCATCGCAATTTGGTTGTTGCTGATGTGTTGAAATAAGGGATTGAAGGCGATGCCAGTTGCTTGTCGCAAATCGCCCGCGTGGGTGTAGGTGACAGCGCGGTAGTGAGGATATTGCTTAACTTCTATGACCCCAATCTGTGCGGGTTCAGGGAATCCAGTAGGTAATACCATTTGAGATTTAAAAGTTGAGATTTTACATTGAAGAATGGGGAAGACTGACTCCGCAAGGGTTTGGAACTTGCTTGCAGTTGCATTATTTTTGGCAACTGGTATAAATAGGCTGAGATTGTTTGCAGACAATCGTTCAGGTGGCACAATTAGTTTAGCAGTTATTTAAGGCGCTGCTAACTATCGATCGCCTAGAATTAGTTGAGAGATTATTAATTAACCTCGTAATAATACGGACGGCACTGACTAAACAGAGAAACATTAATCTAGTTGTGCTTGAAAAATTAGTGTTTTCAGGCGTTTGCTATTTGTATCGGAAAATATTCGGCTGTTGGGCCGATCGAGCTGTGCGTTCTCAGTTATTGCCACGCTGATCGCGTTCAGTAACGCCTATCAATTATGTCGCTTTCAGGGAATGACGTATGAAAAAGATTCTAGTGATTGAGGACGAGCAAGTAATTCGGGAGAATATTCTCAAACTCCTCAAAGCTGAAGGTTTCGACGTGACGGGTGCAGAAAATGGAGCAAAAGGTTTATATGCGGCGGTATCAAATCTTCCCGATGTGATTATTTGCGACGTGATGATGCCAGAACTTGACGGGTATGGGGTGCTGATGGCCTTGCGATCTAATCCTGTTACTGCTACAGTACCTTTTGTTTTTCTCACCGGTAAAGCCGATCGCTCTGAAATGCGGCAAGGTATGGAATTGGGAGCAGATGATTACCTGACTAAACCTTTTACTAAAGCTGAACTTGTGGGGGCGATATCGAGCCGCTTGAAAAAACAAGAAGCTTTCGCCGAACAGTACAATACTTTGCGATCGCCAAGCAGCGAATTGATCCAAGATGCCGCCGACAAGTTAGAGCAGATAAAAACAAGTTTGTGCGGTGCACTGGAACGAGAAGAATTCCAAGTTTACTATCAGCCGCAAATCAATGTCCACACTGGTAAAATTATGAGCGCAGAAGCTTTAGTGCGCTGGCTGCATCCAGAAAAAGGGCTGATTTCACCCGCAGAATTTATTCCCCATGCCGAAGCAACTGGCTTCATCGTACAATTAGGCGACTGGGTTTTGCAGACAGCTTGCAGGCAAATGCAAGTTTGGGAAAATGCTGGTTTTTCGGGGTTGCGGGTAGCGGTGAATCTGTCGCCGCGCCAATTTCACCAACCCGATCTCAGCAGCAGAGTTGCCCAAATTTTAGCAGAAACTGGTTTGGAACCGACAAGTTTGGAATTAGAGCTGACCGAAAGTTTGATGGTGGAGGATGCCGAAAGTGCGATCGCTACTTTGCAACAATTGAAAAATTTAGGAGTTTCTATATCTATTGATGATTTCGGAACAGGGTATTCTTCTTTAAGCTATCTGACGCAATACCCATTCGATACTTTAAAAATAGACCGCTGTTTTATCAGCAATATCACCGATGGTTCCACAAATGCAGCGATTGTGAAAGCTATTATTGAAATGGCGCACAGTCTCTGTCTTAAGGTAATTGCCGAAGGAGTTGAGACGGAAGCAGAAGAAGATTTTCTCTGGCGCTATAAGTGCGATATAATGCAAGGATATTTGTTTAGTCCTCCTTTGGCAGCAGCGGATTTTGAACAGTTGTTGGTGGCCGGAAAATAAAATATCTATTAAGTCAATGTTGGTCCTATAATTAAGTGCGATCGTCGGGGTGGGATATGATGGAAGAATCCAGAAGTAAGGTTGACTCACTCAAATCAAACAATAAAAAAAATAAGGAATTTTACATAGCTGTTCAACTAGCTCTACTGATAGTTTTCCTAGCTATTTTGTCCAATTTTTTTGTCATTGTCAACGCTGGAGAACGGGGCGTACTGATGCAGTTTGGTAAAGTGCAAGAACAGGTACTCGGAGAAGGACTTCACGTAATATTCCCCACAGTTTATAGTGTAAAAAAGTTGAGCGTTAGGGTGCAAAAACAGGAAAGTTCCGCTGAAGCTTCCTCAAAAGATTTGCAAGATGTTTTCACGGATGTAGCGCTGAACTGGCACATTATCCCAGAAGAAGCTAATGCTATATTTCAACAAATAGGTGACGAAAAAGAAGTGGTTGTTCGCATTATCGATCCGGCAGTTGAAGAAGTATTAAAAGCAGTCATGGCCAAATACACGGCTGAAGAAATTATTACTAAACGGGGAGAAGTTAAAGCCGCAGTTGATGATTATTTGACCTTGAGACTGGTTACATATCATATTGCCGTTGACGATATTTCTTTAGTACACGTTCATTTTTCTGAGCGGTTTAGCGAGGCGGTGGAGGCGAAACAAATTGCCGAACAGGAGGCAAAAAGAGGGGAGTTTTTAGCGCTAAAGGCAGTAAAAGAGGCCGAGGCTAAGGTGAATTTAGCCAAGGGAGAAGCCGAAGTGCAAAGGTTGCTGCGGGACAATTTGACTCCAGAACTTTTGGAAAGGCAGGCTATAGAAAAATGGAATGGGAAATTGCCGCTGATTGTTGGTGATGGGGGTAAAAATTTATTGGACTTGAGGAAATTGGTGGAGAGATAATTATAATCCTGGACGCACGGGTGGCCAGAAACCGGGTTTATTTACGAAAATACAGGGAGTTTAGCTTTTGATGTTGGTAAAAAAACCGCTTTCTTGAGTATTCGTGCCTAAGTCCTGAATAACCAATTACCAGTGCCTTAAGTTAATATCTGTTCAAAAGCTTTAGTAATTCTAGTTTGAAAACGCTGTCGGTGCTTCAGTTTTAAAACAGGTTTAATTATTTCAAAACATACATTAGAGCTTGGTTGGCTATCTATAATTTTAATCGCTCGCAGTGTAGATAGCTGCAATTCTTTTTTTACCATCAATTCAGGAATAGCCGCTGCACCTGTGCCACTTTCCACTACTGCTTTTACCATTTCGCTGCTATTCAAAACTAAAGTTACATTTAATTCATGGGGATTAATGCCCCAACTTTGTAAAGCTTGTTCCAACATTTGCTGAACTCCAGAACCAGCTTCTCGCATCACCCAATCCGTTTTCGCAATTTCCGTTAAACTCACCTCTGCCCGTTCAAACCAAGGGTGAGATTGGCCAACTACAATCAGCAAGCGTTCGCTGCCTACAACTTCTTCCTCCAGAGTGCTCTTAAGCGAAGCTTTAATGTCTCCCGTCACTAAACCTAAATCAAATGTTCCCGTCGCTGTCCCCGCACAAATTTCTTCGGCATTTGCCAGAGTACAATTCACGGAAATACCAGGATATTGCTGTTTAAACTTGCTAAGTTTATCAGGCAACCAATAATTGCCAATGGTCAGACTGCAACCCAAGTTTAATTCGCCTCGCTGCAAGTCGTTCAACTCCCGCAAACCTCTCTCAGTCAAAGCAACTTGGTCGAGAATTTTTTGAGTTTCAACTTGCAGCAACTTCCCAGCATCTGTGATTTCGATGCGGCGGCCGATGCGGTGAAATAGTTTTACTCCATATTCCGCCTCTAAACATTGGATAGCGGCGCTGACAGCAGGTTGGGTAATGTAAAGTTCCTCCGCCGCGCGGCTGAAGTGCAGGTGTTCCGCCACAGCTAGAAAAACTCGCAGTTGGTCAAGTGTCATTCCGGCCATGCTGAGTACCTTTTTACTAAATACAGTTATTTTTTGAGATTAAAATCTATTGCGGCGAAGCTTTGACGTGAACTTTTCGATCGACTCTATTGTAGAGGTTGGAATTGCCCAGAAAGCACGGTTGTCAGCCGCTCTTTTAATTTTCCTTTTAATGTCAAGGGTTTGAGCTGGTGGCGACAGATACGTCTGGTATTCCAACAGTTATTTTGTGGCGGCACAGCATCACTTGCATTTATTAATTCGATAAAAAACAACATTTGATTCTACCCCAGAAGGGGATTACAGTTATATTCAAGCTTCTAACGCAGGGCCCAATGCTGAAGCAGCACCCACAAGTTTAAGCCGATCGCCAAAAGTCGATCGACAAAAAGAGAGAAGATAAATGACCAAGAAAACGCCAAAAAATCAGAGTGCACACGGCTTAAAGCCGGACTGCCTCTCCTTCGGGGAGGTTTTAGCTCAATCCTTTGCCGTTATTGCACCTACAACTATACCCGCATCTAATATAGGGTTAATTGTCGCTCTTTCGGGTAACGGGGCTTGGCTGAGCTTTCTCATCGGCTTGATAGGCCTAGTATTTGTCAGCATCAATATCAACCAATTTGCGAGTCGATCGGCTTCTGCAGGTTCTCTTTATTCTTACATTGTTAAAGGACTTGGCCCAACTGCCGGCGTAATTTGCGGCTGGAGTTTGGTACTCGCTTATCTATTTACTGCGATGGCCGTTTTGTGTGGTTTTGCCAACTTTACGGGTACTTTCATCGGTCATTTAGGCATCCATCCGTCACCGATTACGCTGTTATCGATCGGGGCCGGGGTTGCTTGGTATGCAGGTTACAAAGATATCCAGCTTTCAGCTATGGCGATGCTGTGGCTAGAGGGGGCATCAGTGGCGGCGATCGCACTTTTAGGAATCATCATCTGGGCGCACAAAGGTTTTGCCCTGGATATGTCGCAACTGACTTTGGAAGGTGTAACTCCCGGCAGCATAGCGACGGGACTTGTATTAGTAATGTTTGGTTTCTCTGGTTTTGAAAGCGCGACATCTCTGGGCGACGAAGCGAAAAAACCCTTAAAAAATATCCCCAGGGCTGTTATGGGCAGTGCTGTCATGGCAGGCATATTCTTCATTTTGATGACCTATATTGAGGTTTTGGGTTTTAGCGGTACTGGAGTTTCTATTACTAATAGTGAAGAACCTCTAAGTTTTCTGGCGCAGCAAGTGGGCATGGGCTGGCTGGGAGAGTTAGTGGCTTTCGGCGCTTTATTTAGCTTTTTTGCTTGCGTGCTCGGCAGCATCAATCCAGCGGCAAGAGTGTTTTTTATGATGGCGCGCCACGGTTTGTTTCACTCTTCATTAGGTGTAGCGCATTCGTCTAATAAAACTCCCCACGTTGCAGTAACCATGTGTACATTTCTGACATTTTTGGTGCCGGCTGTGATGTCTATGTTTAACATCAAACTGTTCGATTGTATGGGTTATTTGGGGGCAATTTGCAGCTACGGATTTTTAACCGTTTACGTCTTAATTTCGATCGCAGCCCCGGTTTACCTGCACAAAATTGGTAAATTGCGCCTCCGGGATGTAGCGTTCTCGGCTGTGGCGATCGCATTTATGATGATTCCGATTGCGGGCAGCGTGGGCATTCCCGGCAGCACTATGTTCCCACCTCCGGAAGCTCCTTACGATGCGTTTCCTTACTTGTTCTTGATGTACTTGGTGCTTACTTGCGGATGGTTTTTCTGGCAGCGGCTGCGTTCTCCTGAACTGACGGGATCGATGCAGCAGGGTATTGACGCAATTCACGCCAAATTCGAGGAAGAAAATGCAATTTACGGCGGTGTTCGATTGAAAGCCGTCCCCTTTGACAGTGAGCGTTTTTGATTAGCATTTACCAGTTCGCTGTCAGGACGAAGAGCGTTGAGCAACTGGGTTTTTACTGAGATATTGCAGCATTGTCAATAAGCATTTCAAAGGCGTTGCTCTGATCGACAGCCCACAATAAAATTTAATTTTTGTGGAACGGGCATCTTGCCAGTTCCGAAGATACGAACCCAGCAAGTACAACGAAATAAAAAATCGGAGGAGACACAGAAATGAACGAATTACTAACAGCAATTTCTACGGGAATGACAGCTTTTACGGCTACGAATCTAGACGATATTCTGATTCTGCTGCTGTTTTTCTCGCAGGTAAATGCAGTATTTCGGCACAGGCATATCGTCTTCGGTCAGTTTCTGGGCTTTACTGCACTGGTTTTGGTTAGCCTTCCGGGGTTTTTTAGTCGCTTAATCTTTCCGCCAGATTGGATCGGAATGCTGGGTTTGCTGCCAATTGCGATCGGGCTTAGCCGCTTGCTGAATCCAGAAACTGACGATTCGGAAGCTGAGGCAGAATTAGAGCAATCTAAGAAATCTTTTTTTAGCAGTTTTCTGTCTCCTCAAACTTACAGCGTAGCAGCGGTGACGGTGGCAAATGGGGGCGACAATATCGGCATATATGTGCCGCTTTTTGCTAGCAATACTTTAGAAAGTTTGGCGGTGGTTCTCACTGTATTCTTCGGGATGGTGGGCGTTTGGTGCTACGCTGCTTATCGGTTAATTCAGATGCGGGCGATCGCGGATACTCTGACTCGCTACGGCAATCAGCTTGTGCCTTTTGTTTTGATCGGATTGGGAATAGCGATTCTGGTTAAAAGCGGCACTCTGGCAAGCCCAACTTTAAGTATAATATCTTTACTGGGTTGCGCTTTCTGTTTGATAACTATGAGCAAAAGTAACGCCAGGGAAACTGAAGTTTAGAAATATTGAAGGGATAGCACATGAATTGGATTGCAGCAGCGATTATTGCCGGGATTACATCTTTCGCCGCAACCAATATCGACGATATGGTGCTTTCCATGCTGTTCTTCGCCCAGGTAGATGATACTTTCCGCCCCCGGCATATCTTTGTGGGTAAGTACCTCGGATTTGCAGCACTCATCGCTGCTAGTTTGCCCGGTTTTTTTGGCGGTTTAATTGTGCCGAAAGCTTGGATTGGCTTGCTGGGTTTGGTTCCGATCGCGATCGGCATCAGTCACTTAGTCAAGAGAGATAATGAGGAAAATGACGTACAAGCCGTATCGGGCGAATTTAACCGGAAATCTAATTCACTTGTGTCAAAAATAGCAAATCTTTTCAACCCCCAAACTTTGAATGTGGCTGCTGTTACTATAGCCAACGGGGGTGACAACATCGGTATTTATTTGCCGCTGTTTGCTAGCAGCGATTTGCCGAGCTTGGTGGTGATTTTGGCGGTTTTCTCGGTGATGGTAGGTGTTTGGTCTTATGCCGCTTACCGATTAACTCGCCAAAGGGCGATCGCCCGTATTTTGACTCGCTATACCAAGGTTGTTGTTCCTTTTGTTTTGATTGGTTTGGGAATATTTATTCTGATTGAAAGCGGTACTTATCGGCTGATTCCGCCCTTTTAACTTAACTAATAATTACCCAATGTTCTGCTACTTCCATCCCTCTTTAGGTAGATAATTATCCATAATTCATAACTCCTAACTCATCATTTTTACCTTAACAATTGTTTGCTTAAAAATTGCGCTAAATCGCTTGAAATATATCAAGAAATATGCTAAGTTAATGATGAAGTGAGTAATCAAGCTAAAAGCAGCTTCAAAGTAATTTAGCCTCAAGTATTCACGAAAGTTGAAACCATCTTTTGAGCTAGACAATTGCCAGACTTAGGCAACAACATACCTGTGGTCTCAAGAAATCCTGTAGTGGTGAATCAAACCGAGCTAAAAACTTGAGGATGAATCCCTAAAAGAGCGCCCGAACACTTCGCCACTAACCTACGCAGCTCGGCTTTGACAATAGGTAGAACGCTAAAAAACCAGATTTTTCGATTCTGCAAAATTTGGTCGCTCGGGCAAACAAGTTAAAGAGAGCTGGTTTTTGCCTAAGTCTTAAAATAGCAAGCAAACAGAAAGTTGGAAAAAACCTGACAATCTAGAAAAGGAGAAAAATTGTGAAAATGTTCAAATTTGTTTTAGTGCTCTTGGTAATGGTCGCCAATTTAGTATTCGCTCCTCCCTCCTGGGCCGACGCTCCAAAAACGCCGAAATATGCGAGCAATCCCGATTACATAGAGGTGAGTGAAGCTCTGACTGAAGCTCTGAACACTCTCAAGGCTGCGAAAGACTCACCCGATACCGCCCAGAATTATACCCCTAAAGAACTCCACAAAAAAATCTCTCAATTGGAGTTTCAAAAATACACTTTAGAAACGGGAAAACCTTGGGGTCAGTGCCGCAACGAGACAGGGAAAACCCTGGCTGTCTACGGTCCGAAAGGCAAAAAAGCAGCGGACTCTTCTTACGATAATGCCCTGTATTTTCTAGCTGACGGCCAAACAACTGAACATAAATGGGATTGCGATGGGATTTTTCTACCCAGCGATGTCAATGCAACCGATTTAAGAACGACCGATCAACCTTCAGAAGAATTGACTGGCGGTCTAGCTGTTAAGATAGTTGACGGAACTCAATTTGTAGCGAGAGCTAATCCCGATACGGGGGCTGTAGAATTCAACGTTCCTACTGCTAAGGTTTTCCAGCCTGGGGATGCGAATTGGTTTGTTCCTGACGTGACTCAGGCCTACATAGATACGCAGCTTCCCAACGCCCCTACTGAGGAAAATGATTAGTTTTGGTGAAGTTGTAATGCGATCTGCTGTATAAAGCCCGTTGCAACGCAAGAACCCGCCGGGATCGCTCCCCGGCGGATAATCGTCCCAGCGAAAATATATCGGTTTACCTTCTTATTTCCCGTTAAAATTAAAAGGTCGATCTATGCTATTAAAGTGGAAATCCACGAAAGTAAATACAGAAAAGATTAAGCGACCAAATCCGTCGCGGGTGCGGGATCACTTGGCAAACGAGCGCACTTATTTAGCATGGATGCGGACAGCAATATCGCTGATGGGTTTTGGCGTAGTTATCGTGCGCCTTCGCGCCTTCCATCCCCCTCTGCTGCCAACTCCCGGCAATGGTTGGAAGTTGGGTTTGCTTTTTTCAATAGTGGGTTTGCTGACGGTGCTATTATCAACTAAGCACTACTTCGGCGTCCGCCACGATATAGATTACGATACTTATGAACCTACCGATCGCTGGGTAATTCTTTTCAGCCTCGCGATCGCCATCCTAGGGGCTGGGGTAATTTATTATATGTTCACCATTCCTTCTAGCTTAGAAGGTTTGATGGCACCAGAATAATGGCGCTGGTTTTATATTAATCTTAAAGAGTTCGATCGCGTGCAATTATCGTTCCAACCGATGCAAGTAGATGACGAGAAACTAAACAAGCAAAATCTGTCGCGGGCGATCGATCGATCTGCAAATGAGCGCACCTTCTTAGCATGGATGCGGGCTGCGGTCGCCCTCATGGGTTTTGGCGTCATCATCGTCCGACTTCGCGTCGGGCAAATGCCCGTACAGTACCGCCTGGGGATGGGGTGGAAGTTGGGTTTAATCTTCTCTCTAATAGGTTTGGCGACAGTCTTAATCTCAACTTTGCACTACTTCACCGTTCGCCGCCAAATTGACGAGCATACCTACGAACCCTCAGATTGGTTGATATTCCTCTTCAGTTCGGCTGTCGGCTTATTGGGGATTGGAGTAATTTATTTTATCTTTGCAGCCGCCGTGAGCCCAAGTAGTTTTGTAATACCCGATTGATTGTCAACAGGAGTTAACCATGAACAGCGATACAGTTGCCACGATCGCTTCCATTCTCATCTTAGGTGCTGCTATCTGGGCCGCATTCGTAGTGCTGGAGACTGTAGCGAAAATAGTCCCTAAATTGCTCGGCGTGACAGTCGCGATCGGGCTGTTGCTCGTTTACCTGCAATTTTACTGGGGCATAGACATCGCATATCTTTGGCAAACTGTCAAGCATTTGCCTGAAACTTTCAATTTCTCGATCGCAGCCTAAACATACACCACCCAGCATTCTCAACAACCTCTCCCGGATAGATATTTTTGTACCGGAAAGCAAGTATATTTAGGCGATCCCCATAAAATACGGTAACTAGATCGACTTACTAGACATAGCTCTGCTGCGATGCTAAACTACGGTAAGTCGATCGAGTAATGAGCTATTAACGTGGAAAACGCTAAAAAAGTCAGTGAAGAGTACCAACTTGCAGGACAACTCATCGAACAGTTGCCAGCTAAGGGCTTTAAGGAAGTCTGGTTTAAAAAGATTAGAGGTGGCTTGCTTCTGGCAATTGGATATTTGCTATCCCCGCTGTGTTGGTGGAACGACATATTTTTCAATCTGCCAATTGCCTACGCCTTTGGGTATATCTGTAGTTGGCTTTCCCCAGATTTACTGTTTCCTTGCACAATTGTCGGCTACTGGTTTTCCAATATTGCGGGAATTCTGTTGATGCAGCTAGGAACTTTAGATGTTTTTACAGACAAACCCAAGGAAAAAAACCTCAAAAAAGAGTTATTGACGGGTTTAGTTTCCTCAACCGCCTTCACTGTTGTCATTGTGGCATTGATTCATTTTAATCTTCTCGAAACTCCCGATTTCTTTTCCGGCAAAGAGTCGGTTAACCTCAGCTCTGCTTTACCTGTGACGCTCGTCACTTCCAGGTAGAAAGCGGAATATAAACCCATAAATAAATCGAGGGTTTTTAATCAGTTACACAGGTAGATATAATAAAATCAGGGAGCTTTTACACTACAATTTATGTAGTTTTGGTTATTAGCATTTACTTACTTTTACCAAGAATTTTGTAGCTGAACACGCGGTAAATTTCAAGCGTTGAAGACCAAAATTTCTGGCTAAAAATATTGAAATGCGAGTAATATTTTGCCTGTGTAGCTGTGTTGCAATAGCCGCGCCAGTTATCTATTTGTTGGTTGGCAGCGCTTAATTACACAGTTTTTGGGCATAACCGTGAACTACTTATTACTATCCTTTCTCAGCTTTTTCGTGGGCATTATCGTTGGTTTGACCGGAGTTGGCGGAGCCTCGCTCATCACCCCAATGTTAATTTTTGTTTTCCAAATTCCAGCATCAATTGCTATTAGTTCAGATGTCGTAGCGGCCACACTTATGAAAGTTGTTGGCGGCTTCAAACACTGGCAGCAAAAGACCCTGGACTTGCAAGTAGTTAAGTGGCTGGCTTTGGGCAGCGTGCCCGGTTCGCTGACTGGCGTGTGGATTTTACACTGCATCAAATCCAGCGGAAGTCAAGACTTAGACAGCATATTGCTGCGCGTTCTCGGAGTAGCGATCGCCCTAATTGTCGCTTTATCGCTGACCCAATTAGTTCTCAAAACATTTTTCCCTAAGTTTAAATTGCCTTCGCCCCCTAAATGGGACTTAAATACTAATTATGGCCGTATTTGTACTGTGAGTGCGGCAGCAATTTTAGGCTGCATAGTGGGAATCACTAGCGTGTCTTCCGGTTCGATGTTTGCACTGTTGCTGATTGCTTTTTTCCGCCTGGATACTTCTAAATTGGTGGGTACAGATATTTCGCAGGCGGCAATTTTGTTGATGTTTACATCTGTGGGACACCTCAGCCTCGGAACAGTAAACTGGAGTTTAGTTTTGCCAATTTGGTTGGGTTCGGTGCCGGGAGTTTTGGTAGGGGCTAAATTCTGCCAAATTATGCCTCAACGCCCGCTAAAGTTTGTTATTTACGGAATGTTGGCGATGGCTAGTTGGAAGTTGTATCAAGTCTGAAAGGTAGGGGGTAGTCACCCGCCCATTGGTGTCAACAATCCCCTAAAAACCTTTGTATATTTTGTTTATAGCCGAGTCTAGCTCCCCCTCGCATCCCCCTTAATAAGGGGGACTTTGAGAAGAATCTTGTCCCCCCCTTATTAAGGGGGGTGAGGGGGGATCTAGACTTCGATCCAACAAGAGAGACGGTCGGTTTGACGTTAAGTTGTCACCAATGCTCTACTACGTATTAATAATTGGTGACTAATGCTTCGAGTTCGCTGACTGTCGGCAATTCTAAGTCTTTGAACAAGACTGTACTGAGGTAGCGTTCGCCATAAGAAGGCTGCACAAAAACTATCAATTTTCCTGCATTTTCGGGACGCTTGCCGACTTGAATGGCGGCAAACAAAGCCGCACCTGCTGAGATTCCTGACAACAATCCTTCTTCTCTGGCTAGTCGGCGACTGTAGGCGATCGCATTTTCATCGCTAACTGCGATTGTTTCATCAATTAACTCTGGTTTCAACACTTCCGGGATGAATCCTGCACCAATTCCTTGAATTTTGTGAGCACCAGACTTGCCTCCAGAAAGCACGGGGCTGTTAGCGGGTTCAACTGCGATCGTCTTAAAACTCGGTTTCCGCTGTTTAATTACCTCAGCAACTCCAGTAATCGTACCGCCGGTGCCAACTCCAGCCACTAAAAAATCTACTTTACCTTCTGTATCTTCCCAAATTTCCTCAGCCGTTGTTTCCCGGTGAATTTTCGGATTAGCGGGGTTGCGAAACTGTTGCAGCATGAAAGCGTCGGGGGTTTCTTCTACAATTTCTTCCGCACGGGCGATCGCGCTTAACATCCCTTCATGTCCCGGAGTTAATTCCAACTGAGCTCCGTAAGCTTTCAGCATCGATCGGCGCTCTAAACTCATCGTATCTGGCATAGTTAAAATCAGACTGTAGCCTTTCGCTGCAGCGATCATTGCCAAAGCAATTCCAGTATTTCCTGAAGTCGGTTCAACTAAAATAGTTTTCCCCGGTTGAATTAACCCCGCATCTTCTGCCGCCTGAATCATGCTCGCCGCAATCCGATCTTTCACCGAAGCAGCCGGATTCATCCCTTCCAATTTGGCCACAATTTGAGCAACTACTCCTTCGGCTTGGGGAATTTTATTGAGCTGAACTAAAGGAGTTCTGCCAATTATTCCTGTAACATCCTTAGCAATTCTCATGGTTTAATTTGTCTCCCCTTAAATGTAGTACATGGGATGTACTTGTTTGCGAACATCCCGCTGTTCGCACAAATCTTGTAATGTGTATTTGCCCAAAACAGCCCAAGATGCCTGTTGAGCTTCCTGCCAGATTTCTAGCACCGCAGTTTTTTCTATTGTTACAGATTCCGAAACTTTTTGAGTCTGGCCGCTGCCGTCGCCTTCAAGTGTCGAAAACACCTCTAGCAAAGTAATCTGCCAAGGCTCTTTTGCCAGCAAATAACCGCCTTTAGCGCCCCGCAAACTCTGGACGATACTTGCACGCCGCAGCACGGCAAGAATTTGGTCTAGATAGCGTTCTGGTATCTCTTGAGAAGCAGTAAGTTCGTTCACTGTTAGGGGCGAATCCTTCGGGTGGTGGCTCGCCAGTTCCAAGAGCGCTAACAGGGCATATTCTACTCTAGAAGATAGTTCCACATTCCCCACTGGCGATCGAGTTTAAATTGTAGATTATATCATAGTACACAATTCCGGTAGGTGTACAGGTGTTAGTATCTTTTTATTACAAAAACGGTTGGAGAAATCCCGTGAGCAACGTAAATGTAGGTTTAAGCTGTCGGCACTGTCGGTATTACGAGCAGCACGGGCACAGGGGCGGAAACTGCCAGATGCTCGGCGTGGCGGTACAGGGTGGGTGGAAAGCTTGCCCCTTCTTGGTTCCGCCCTTTGCACCCTCTTGGGAAAACCCAGAAGCGGGTAGAGCCCGAAAGCCTCAAATGCTGCAGGGAGCGAGTATTTTACAGGCAATACCGCCCCCTTAAAGTAACTGCTAAGTAGGTAGGCGCATATATGCTCTGTCATAGTTAAGTTTATCCATACTGACCTACTTAGGGGCAGTCAACAGGTGCGAGATATCGCATCTGTTGGCAGTGAGAAGAAAGAAATCAACAGAAAGAAAAAAGCAAGGGCGACATCGCACTTGGTTTTGAACTTATTGACGAGTAGATGAGAAAATTTAATTAACGCAAATTCGATATAAATTATCTGTTGTCTAAAGAACTCTGAATTTGCTCGAATATCGCATTGTCCGCCAATTTTTTTTGTACCGCATTCCTACCACCTACATCGGCAACCCTAAACTGTTAACACTTAACAGTTAATCTCATTTTATATTTCGTAGTGCCACACCTCGGAAGGTTGCAGAATAATCCGGTGGAGCGGCAGACGATTAATCAAGCCTTGCTGCTCAAAATTACCGAGGGTGCGAGTGACAGTTACGCGACTTGTACCGAGGATTTCTGCAATGTCTTGATGCGTTAAAATCATATCGATTAGATGTCCTTTCTCTACCTCAGAACCAAACCTCTTAGCCAGCCAAGTTAAGAGTTGATAGAGCATAAAATCAACTCTTTTGTAACCTCGCATTACCATAAAATCTTCAGCCTGCTGAATGTGACTGAGCAAAATATCTCTATTTAGCCAGCGATCGCCACATAGTAAAATTGCCTCGACTTTAGTGAGGCATTCAATTTGAAAAGGATCGCATTTTGATATCGCTTTGCCGATCGTATCACCAGGCCCCCACAATCCCAAGGTGATAATTGTGCCATCTTCAAGCCACGTTACAGTTCGCACTACTCCACTTTCAATTCGCCACAGAGCATTGCTTCTGTTGGGCAAGTGCGAGCGACGAGAAAATATATGTCTGCTCGTTTCATCAAAAGTTTTAGTGGAAAGAGAAGCAATAGTCATAGCCAGTTACTGAAAGAATAAAAGTTAGTTTGTCCAATGACAGCAGGATAGTGTGGCTGGCAAAAATCTATATAAATTAAAGCTTTACTAGATTCCTGCACCATCTAAGAACTGTGTAATGAATAAATCCGAAGACAGGAATAATTCATGTTTTTCGACCTCGGCTTGCTCTGATTGAGTTGTTTTGAGCGGAGATAATTGAGATTTTAAAAAATCCACCTGCTCTTCTAAATCCTTAATTCTATCGAACAAAGCTCGAATAGCTTGAGCTTCCAAATCCGGTAAGCCTTGAGAATTTAGAGGATCTTCCACCTGCTTTTTTCGAGAGATAATACGGCCGGGAATTCCCACAACTGTGCAATCGCTAGGGACATCCCGCAGCACTACCGAACCCGCACCAATCCGAACATTATTGCCAATTTGAATATTGCCTAAAACCTTAGCACCGGCTCCCACAACTACATTTTCTCCCAGCGTCGGATGCCGTTTTCCTATTTCTTTACCCGTGCCGCCAATGGTCGCTCCTTGATAAATTACAGCATAATCTCCAACGATCGCAGTTTCGCCAATTACCACCCCCATGCCGTGGTCGATAAACACGCCCCTACCAATTTTTGCTCCTGGGTGGATCTCAATACCTGTTAAAAAGCGACTTACTTGGGAAATCAAGCGCGGTACAAACGGCAGGCCAGCGGAATAAAGCCAGTTTGCTATCCGGTGCAAAAAAAGTGCTTGCAGTCCGGGATAGCAAAATAATACTTCCAGCCAGTTGCGCGCCGCGGGGTCGCGTTCGTAAATAATTTGCAAGTCACTGAACATATTTAGTCTCGCCGTGTTTGGGTTATACAGTATCGGCAGTGTCAACGGTTTAAGCTGCCTAAAGCAGTCTTGATTTTGGCATTATTACATATAATACTGTAATCCGACCAAATTACAGTAGTTTATGTAAAAAAAATTTTTTTCCCCAGCCCTTTCTAAGCTGCCTCCGATATTTTCCGCGAAACAAACGGTACTGCTTGTTTGACTTCTTGTCGCAGCGGAATCTCGATCGAGAATTCCGTCCCCAATCCCGGTGTCGAATCGCAGCGCAGCGTACCTTTGTGCTTTTCTACGACAATTTTATAGCTGATGGACAGCCCCAATCCTGTCCCTTTTCCGACCGGTTTCGTCGTAAAGAATGGGTCAAACAGCCGTTTTTTGACATTTTCTGCCATACCGGGGCCGTTGTCAGATATCCGCACAATTATTTTGTCAGGGATTGAATATTCTGTGGTTATGGCGATCGCGATCGGATTGGCTTTTGCTGCTTTGGGCCCGCGATCGAAGTTGTAACTCTCAAGGGCGTCGATCGCATTAGCCAGAATATTCATAAACACCTGATTTAATTGTCCGGCATAGCACTCTACTAAAGGTAAATTGCCGTAGTTTTTAACAATCTCGATCGGCGGGCGATCGGCTGTAGCTTTCAAGCGACTTTGCAGAATTAGCAGAGTGCTGTCAATGCCTTCATGGATGTTGACAGGTTTCATTTCGCTTTCATCTAAGCGAGAGAAATTCCGCAAAGATTGGACTATTTGAACAATGCGATCTGCTCCTATTTTCATCGAAGATAGAAGTTGCGGCAAATCTTTGCTGAGAAAGTCAAAGTCAATATTTTCTAAATACTCGGAAATTTCAGAAGGAGGGTGTAAATATTGTTTTTGGTAGAGTTTTACCAACTCCAACAAATCGCTAGTATATGCGCTGGCGTGGTGGATATTGCCGTAAATAAAACTAATAGGATTGTTCACTTCGTGGGCGACACCAGCAACTAATAAACCCAAACTAGACATTTTTTCCTGCTGAATCAATTGACTTTGAGTTTGCTGCAACTCTTGCAAAGTTTGTTCTAGCCTTTGAGATTTAGCCGTGCGTTCTGCTGCTATTTTTTCAATTAAAGCGGTATAATTCCACAAGCTCATTAGATAAAGTGTCCCCGCCAAAGTTAAGATTGTCCCCAAAACTAAAACAGTCAAAGAGCGCCAAAATCTTAGAGGATTAATGTACTCTGGCGTTAGTCGCAGTTGCAGCAACCACCTGCGATTTTCAATATTGAGAATGCGGGTGCAACTGCTGCCATCCGGGCAGTAAGCTCTTTCCCCAATTTGGAGTTGATTTTTAATGTTTTCGTCGGTGACGATCCTTTTAGTCTTTGCTTCGTAAAAAGCGAGAAATCTTTCTGCTTCAGGAGCCATAGCATCTTGAAGATACACATTAACAAAGTTGAGTTGAGTTTCCTGTAAAGCCGACTTCACAATAGCATCAACGAGCAAAATTCCCAAAGCAAAACCTTTCAAATTTTCTGGGTTTCTAGCCAGTAATTTTTGCGGCAATTCTGCGGTATCGTCAGCAGAAAATTGACTAAAAATTGGCAGAAACACAAAGACGCTTGGTTGTTTTTGTGAAGACCATTTTTGACGGTCAGTCGCGATAATTTCTTGTCTTTTGGCGGCTTTTTCTAACGCTAGCCGATTGGCAGTCAAATCTAAACCTAAATCTATTTCATCAGTTAGGAATTGCGGAGAGTCAGAAAAACGGGGCAGCCAAGCGATCGCCTTCAGGCTCGGATGGCGGTACAGGGCAGGACCAACAAATGTATTAATTTCGGGCTTTTTAACGCCGTCAAATACGCTGTAAAATGCTCCCACCGCCCGAATTATTTCTAAATTGCCGCTAACATCTCTCTGAATGTCTGTAGCTATTTTGTCCAGCCGGTCTTGCAGTTCGGCTTGCATGGATTTGTATTCCCAATTGTACGCAACTGAAGAGGCGATCGCAGACAGTCCCAATCCTGCACAAAGTGTTAATCCTGCCTGGAGGTAACGGCGATAACTAAGTAAAGTGCTAGTTGCTAAATTCTTGAATTTGTTAGCAGTCATATTCTTCACCTATCTTTTTTCTAGTTCTTCCAGCCTCTGCCTGGGATTTCTCGTTTTTCTCGTTCTCAGTCTGCCTGGGAATGAATTTCATTCAGGAGGCTCTGCCTCCGGTTTGGAGCCACGAGACAGCATTACCAGGCACGAGCCTGGTAACGATGTGGGAGCAGTGTTTTGTAGAAGCGCCCGGATAGTATTTTGAGTAAGATGCAGTCGCTGATTTAAATTGAATAAGCAGGAAAAGTCATCGCGTGTTTGGGCTTGACGTAAACGTGCTGATCTCGCGTTAACTGTAGAGAATCGAAGCGCTCGCGACTCACGTAAGCTGTTACTACCTGCTCGGATTCTAACACTAACTCGGTTTGTATTTCCCGCCCTAAATGAATGATGCGGCTGACTTTTGCTAATGAAAAACCAGACTCCGGCTTAGTTTTAATTTCCACGTCGTGGGGGCGCAAAAACACTACGTCCGAATGAGCGGCTCCATTATGGCGAGCCGTTGTGCCGTTGCTGGCGAACAAACCTGCAGCATTCGAGAGCACATTGACCGGCCCAATAAAACTCATCACAAAAGCTGATGCCGGTTTGTCGTAAATTTCAGCAGGAGTGCCAACTTGTTCGACTCTACCTTTGTTCATCACCACAATTTCATCGGCTACTTCCATAGCTTCTTCTTGGTCGTGAGTCACAAAAACTGTAGTGATGTTAACTTCTTTGTGAAGGTTGTGCAGCCACGATCGCAATTCTTTGCGGACTTTAGCATCTAATGCTCCAAAAGGTTCGTCTAGCAGCAGCACTTTTGGTTGAACTGCTAGAGCTCTCGCCAAAGCAACCCGCTGCCGCTGGCCCCCAGAAAGTTGCGAAGGATAGCGATCGCCCAAACCTGTCAACTGCACTAACTCCAAAAGTTCATCAACCCGCCTGCTAATAGAACCTTTAGGAACTTTGCGAATTTCCATCGCAAAAGCAATATTTTTCCGAATACTCATGTGTTTGAATAAAGCGTAGTGCTGAAACACAAAACCGATATGGCGTTCCTGCACCGACTGATGAGTAGCATCTTCACCGATCAGGTAAATCTGACCGCTGTCCGGCGGTTCTAGCCCCGCGATCATCCTCAGCAGAGTCGATTTCCCAGAACCGGAAGGCCCCAACAGCGCGACTAAAGAGCCCCTTTTAATTTCCAAATTCACGTTGTCAATTGCGTGAAACGAGCCGAAGTGTTTCGATACGTTCTGAATTGTAATGCTCATGAGTCTATTTACCTATTTTCGGACTGAGTGAAACAAGTTAACTCCGCTTATCTGACCGGGTTACAGTAGTATATCCTGAAAATAATATTTATTCTGCAACCCGTGTAACTTTTTGTATTGGATCTCGATGCCCTCCTGATGGGGACTGGGCTTGAAAGTTGACCCTGGCGGGTCCGAAGAGTTAACCCGTCAGCGTTTCCAGATGTGGGATTATCGGTGACGTGCGATCGTCCCAGAGTAAGCAATGCTGAAATTATGTAGAAACCGGGTTTGATGGACGAAAATACTGCATCAAAACCTTTAAAACCTTTAATCCCCGTAAAAAACCCGCTTTCTTTGCTGTCGCTGTATATTTTACGGCTGCCGACAATTCCCCGACTCCCGGCGATATTGAAGATTTCAGGTAGGAATTGCTCAATCTGAAGTGCGATCGCACACAATTTAGATCACAATAGTTAATTCAGAAGCCCGCCAGCTTCACCTTTGAGAAACTGACAGAATAGTAAATTCTAACCAGAACACCACTATGGGAAAACCAACAGGCTTTATCGAATTCTTGCGCGAATTGCCCTCTGAACTCTCACCAGTCGAGAGAGTCCACAACTGGGACGAATTTCACCTACCGATGGAGGAGGACAAACTCCGCACCCAAGGCGCGCGCTGCATGGATTGTGGCATTCCGTTTTGCCACACGGGTACAATTATCAGCGGCATGGCAAGCGGCTGCCCGATTAACAACCTCATCCCCGAATGGAACGACCTCGTATATCGCGGACTCTGGAAAGAAGCCCTAGACAGACTCCACAAAACTAACAACTTCCCCGAATTCACCGGCCGCGTCTGTCCCGCACCCTGCGAAGGCGCTTGCGTGCTCGGCATCAACAACCCGCCGGTGACGATTAAAAACATCGAAGCGGCAATTATCGATAAAGGCTGGGATGAAGGCTGGATTACCGCCGAACCACCCGCCAAACGCACCGGCAAAAAAATCGCCGTCATCGGTTCCGGGCCCGCCGGTTTGTCCGCCGCCGCGCAACTCAACAAAGCCGGTCATTGGGTAACAGTATACGAAAGAGCCGATCGACCAGGCGGCCTGCTAATGTATGGCATACCCAACATGAAGCTAGACAAAGAACAAGTCGTAATGCGCCGCCTCAAAGTCCTCGAAGACGAAGGCGTGACATTCGTCTGCAACACCGAAGTTGGCAAAGACTTACCAGCGGAACAACTGCTAAAAGAATACGACTCCGTTGTGCTCTGTACCGGCGCCACCAAACCCCGCGACTTGGGCATCCCCGGCCGGGAATTAAAAGGCATCCACTTCGCAATGGACTTCCTGACTGCGAACACCAAAGCAGTTTTAGACAAGAGCACCAACGATAACTTCATCTCCGCCGAAGGCAAAGATATCGTGATCATCGGCGGCGGCGACACCGGCACCGACTGCGTGGGTACCTCCATCCGCCACGGCTGCAAAAGCCTGGTACAGTTAGAAATCCTGCCGAAACCGCCCTCGGAACGGGCGGCCAACAATCCCTGGCCCGAATGGCCGAAAGTCTACCGCCTCGACTACGGCCAAGAAGAAGCAGCAGCCAAATTCGGCGACGACCCGCGCGGCTATCTCACCACGGCGACCAAGTTCGAGGGCGACGAAAACGGCAATGTCAAAGCTGTGCACACCGTTGAGGTGGAGTGGGCGAAAAACGAGAAAGGGCAGTTCATTCCGAACCACATCCCGGGCACGGAAAAAGTTTTGCCGGCACAGCTTGTGTTGCTAGCGATGGGCTTCCTCGGCCCCGAACAGCCCTTGCTGGATGACTTGGGATTGGAACGGGACGCGCGCAGCAATGTGAAAGCCGAGCACGAAAAATATACAACCAGCATTCCGGGAGTTTTCGCCGCTGGTGACTGTCGCCGGGGACAAAGTTTGGTGGTTTGGGCGATTAATGAAGGGCGCGGCGTGGCCCGCGAGTGCGACCTTTATCTGATGGGGAGCACTGATTTGCCTTAAATAGGACTTATACCAATTTAAGGTGAAGTTGCACATATCTCGATCCCCCTAAATCCCCCTTAAGAAGGGGGAGTTTGAGAAGAATCTTGTCCCCCCCTTATTAAGGGGGATCAGATTCTATGCAGCCTCATAAAAAATTGGTATTACGCAGAGACTCTACTTGTAGGGTACGAACTACGCAGCTTACAACTACATAATAGTGTCAATAGTGTGTAAATAGTGTAAAAAACATATTATAAAAATTGACTCATGTAGCGTAACTATTGTTAAAGAAATATGTACTCATCTTACAATACAAAACCGTGTAACCTTTTGCTGCCAGTAGGACTCAAAGGAGTTGGCAAGACGTTCATTGGTAGTGTTTTGGAGAAATATCTAGATGTAAAGTTTCTACGGATTGAACCTATATTTCTTGAGGTACTCAGGCTAGAGCCAGGATTAGAAGGAATTCCGTTGGAGAAACGAGGATTCCAAATTGTGTTAGAAAAACTCGATGAGTTAGCTAAATCACACTCCACCCTTTGCATCGAGTCTACAGGCACAGCCCATACCTTCTCAAAGTTATTAACAGCCTTGCGACAAGGCTTCCGCGTGTTCCTGATCCATGTACAAGCTCCACTCGATACCTGTATAGAGCGAGTCATGACGAGAGATGCCTCAGTCCACATTCCTGTTTCAGACCATAGGTTAAAAGAAATTAATGAACGTGCGTTGCTGGTCGAGCTGCCTTGGGATTTAGAGATTGATAATTCTGAGTTCCAGGGTGAGACTGCTATTGCTCAATCGGTAGAAAAGCTTTTACAACCTTAATCCGAAACCGGGCTTTTAGGTTGCCCTCGCTCAACCAAAATTCAACGGATCGACATCAATAGTTAAACTAACAGAACGCGGCGTGCGATCGCGCAATCCGATCAAATCCGACAAATCCACCGACTCATCCAAAGGCAACTTCAGCAAAATCTGCCACCGATAGCGATTTGCCACCCGCATAATCGCCGCAGGTGCAGGCCCCAACAACTCACCCCCCGGTACAGACAATCGCTCCATATACTCCTGACAAACAGACGCCAATTGTACCGCCGTCACCGCCACTTCTGCTGCATCTACACTGCTCAACCGCAACAATACCAGCCGCCCCGAAGGTGGATAATTCAGCGCCGCTCTTTCTGCTAATTCTGTTTCCACAAAATCTGCATATTCGTGCCGCCTAACTGCTTGAATTACCCGGTGTTCGGGAGTGTAAGTTTGAATAATTACCCTTCCCGGATCGTCGCCTCTGCCCGCACGTCCCGCGACTTGAGTTAATGTTTGAAAAGCTCGTTCGCTTGCCCGATAATCCGATAAGTTCAGCAACCCGTCAGCAGACACAACTCCCACCAATGTGACTCCAGCTAAATCTAACCCTTTCGTCAGCATTTGCGTACCCAACAAAATGTCAGCTTCCCCATTGGCAAATTGCGTTAACAATCGGCGGTGATCGCCCTTATTTCTAGTCGTATCGCTGTCAAAGCGAATTGCCCGCAATTCTGGAAATAATCTCGTTAATTCCTGTTCGACTCGCTGAGTGCCGCTGCCAAAGTTTTTAAAGTAAGGAGAACTGCATTCCGGGCAGTTTTGGGGGTGGCGTTCGGTGTGGTTGCAGTAGTGACAGCGCAATATTTCTGCGGTTGCTTCGCCGACGTGGTGATAAGAAAGCGAAACATCGCAATTCGGGCATTCCATCACATACCCGCAACTCCGACAAGACACAAAGGTACTGTGTCCTCTTCTGTGAATAAATAGAATACCTTGCTGTTGTCTTGCTCGCAATTGTTCGAGGGCATTTTGCAGGGAAGCGCTGAAAATTGAGCGGTTCCCTTGCCGCAATTCTTGGCGCATATCGACTATTTCCACAGGCGGCATCGGGCGCGAATAAATGCGATCGGGCAATGATAAATAATGGATATTTGGTAACGAGTAATAATCTCGGCGCGTCCCGACAAAAGTCTCTAAAGCGGGCGTTGCGGAACCTAAAATTAAGGGACAATTTTCTAATTCGGCGCGCCATTTGGCAACGGTGCGGGCGTGGTAGCAGGGGGCTGGTTGGTCTTGTTTGAAGCTGCTGTCGTGTTCTTCATCGAGGATAATTAAGCCGAGGTGAGGTAAAGGAGCAAAAATGGCCGATCGCGTGCCGATGACAATTTGCGGGGTTCCAGTCAGCATCTGACGCCATGTATCGTAACGTTCGCCGTCGGATAGGGCGCTGTGGTAAACGCAAATTTGCTCGCCAAAACGGGCGCGGAATCGATCGGTAAGTTGCGGTGTGAGGCCGATTTCGGGAACGAGTACGAGGGCGGATTTGCCGCTGGCTAAGATTGGGGCGATCGCCTGCAAATACACTTCGGTTTTCCCGGAACCTGTAACGCCGTGCAGCAGGACTTGACGGAATCCCGAAAAAGAGTTAATAAACGCTAATGCTTGAGCTTGAAAATGAGTTAAAGTTTTGGGTGCATCGGGCAATTGAGAAATTCCGCGCTCGCGCCTGAGAACTTCCCTTTGATCGATGACAACGCTACCTTTTTGTTCCAAATTTTTGACAACAGAAGAACTCGCGCTGCAAATTCTCAGCAAATCGTTCATCCACATTTCACCACCGCCGCGCCGCAAAACTTCCAATACTTCTTGTTGCCGCTTCGTTAAATCTGTGACAAATGCACTAGCAATTAATGTCACTGCCGGTTTGAGTTGTGGTTTGGGAGGATTGGGCGGTTCTAAATAACTTTCTACCCAACCGCGTTTCAATAAATCTTTCAATCCCCGATAACTTCCCTTAACTTGGCGCTGGAGGTATTGCCAAGTGTAATCGCCGTTTTTTTGAGCTTGCAGCAATTGCAAAATTTGACTCGCGGCGGGATTGAGAAATGTTTCGGCATTCGGAGAAATTGCGTCCTTAATTAAGCGAATTCGGCGCACAGAACGGCTTAACAAACCGGGCGGCAGGGAGGCTCTAATTACTTGAATTAAAGGTGTGCAATAATAGGTCGCAGTGCGTTCGAGTAATTCCCAGTAAGTCGGTGGGAAAAATCCCGTACTGACAACATCTTCGACATCTTTAACTCGCGCCGGATCTAAGTCTAGCGGCAGTTGAGAAATGAACCGAATCGCGATCGCGCCTACCTGTTGACTGCCAAAGGGTACACTCAAAATATCCCCTGGTTGCACGGTAAGTTCCGCAGGTAAACGATAGGTAAATAACTTATTTTCCTCCCCAGGCGAGTCCCCCGCAACCCTGAAAGGAGAGTCCACCAATACCTCGATCCACTCTGCCCGCACGGTGGGGCGCTGTGGCGGTTCGCTGCTGCCGTAGGATGCCCCGGCCTCTGCCGCTATAGGGGTTGACAAACCAAAAGTGACAGTAGACATAGGGTTGCACATCAAACTAGGAGGAGCCGCGGTCAAAGGGAGTTTTCATTATCCCTCAGTTTAGCTCGATCGATCGATCTTAGCTGCGGGAATTGGCGATCGGAATCTCGATCGCCAATTCAGTGCCTTCTCCAATTGCGGAGATGCACTCCAACCTCCCGCCGTGTTTGTCCACAACAATCTGATAGCTAATTGACAATCCCAAACCCGTCCCGTGACCAACTGTTTTGGTGGTGAAAAACGGATCGAAAATTTTCGCTTTTACAGCTTCATTCATTCCCATGCCATTATCTTTGATGCTAATTCTTGCCCAATTTTCGGAAATAATAGAAGTAGTAATTGTCATCTGGATAGGGTTAGCTTCTATCTCGTCCACTGACGAATTTTGCTCTCGCTCCCGCAGGGCATCCACAGCATTATTAATGAGGTTCATAAACACCTGATTTAATTGCCCAGCATAACACTCTACCTTGGGCAAAGATCCATAATTTTTAATAATTTTTATAGCCGAATGACCTGGTTTTTCTTTAGTTAAATGCTGCAAAATTAACAAGGTGCTGTCAATTCCTTCGTGAATGTTAACTGGTTTCTTTTCACCTTCATCTACCCGCGCAAAGTTGCGTAAAGTCAACACGATTTCGCGGATGCGCTCGGAGCCCACTTTCATTGACGAAAGAGTTTTCAACAAATCTTCGCGGAGAAAGTCGATGTCAATTTTTTCCAGAAAAGCTTCAATCTCTGCATCTGTTTCGGGATACCTATCCTGGTACATTGCGAGCAATTTTAAAAGGTCGCCTGCGTAGTCATTGACATAGGTAATATTGCCGTAGATGAAGTTAACGGGATTGTTGATTTCGTGGGCAATACCAGCTACCAAAATTCCCAAAGCCGACATTTTTTCGGCTTCGATCAATTTGATCTGCGTTGTTTGCTGGTTTTCTAGAGCTTTTTCTAGTGTAGACATTTTTGCTTTAAAAATATTTTCGGAATCTCTAAACTCCTCAGTGACTATTTTTAGCAAAGATTCTTGTTTTTGATTAAGGGCTTGTAATTTGCTGCGTTCTATTTCCGAATTTTTGAGTTTTTTCCGCAGAATTAGATTTTCATTTTCCAGCTCTTTGATTCTTTTTTCCCAGTCTGTTGGTTCCATCGGCTATTATTTTGAACCTAAAAATAGTGTCATAACAGTTTTATCAGTAAATTTAGTTGCACCATTTACCTAGTTAGAATTTCGGCGCATATCGTCTATCCAATTGTGTCCGAAAATTTCAACACTTCCTTTATTTTGGACGATATAAAAATCTTATCGAAGATACATTCACAATGTCAACATATTAATAACAAATATGGTTAAAACCGATCGCTACTTTTATTCATAACTCTCGCATTTGCATGGTTTTCATCCGATTATTGGTAAATAAGCAGGGCGATCGCAAACTTATAAAGGCGGGCCCAGCGCGAAAAATTGCCCGATTCAGACAACCTTTGTACAAAACTCGTCAGCAATGCAAAGCGAAAATATTAAATGTGAGTGCGATCGACGGGGGGGCACGGGAAAAGTGCGATCGACTGGGCGCGCGATCGCGCACAAGCAATCTCAAGTAACAAGCTCGTTGCTCTCTCCCAGAACGCAATCACACTATAGCATTGCTGAGAAATCTCACTTTAATGTGTCGATCGTACTCACACACCCGCACCATTTTGTGCTAATAACTACTACTTGTGACAACATCGACACAGCCGTTTATATTTGGAGAGTAATTGATGTCAGGTAGCGAAGTTCGTGCCGATTTTTGGATGAGCGAGTACATTACCCCTTGGGATATTTACGTTCACGGCGTCATCGCGGTGCTCGCTTACAAGAAAACAGCCTATCAAGAAATGTATGTCGTTCAGACCGGTACTTACGGCAAAGGCTTAGTTTTGGACGGTAAGTGGCAATCTTGTACAGGCGATGAGTTTCTGTACCACGAACCCCTGGTGCACCCAGCCATGATTTGTCACGGTTCACCCAAAAAAGTCCTCGTTCTTGGCGGCGGAGAAGGAGCTACAATTAGAGAAGTGCTGCGCTGGAAAACAGTTGAAAAAGTCGTGATGATCGACATTGACGGCGAAGTAGTAGAAGCTTGTCGCGAACACCTGCCCGAAATGCACCAAAATGCCTTTGATGACCCCCGCTGCGAAGTAGTAATCGGCGATGCTTTGGACTATTTAGATAAAACTGACAATGATTGGGATATTGTCATTTCTGACTTGTCCGATCCCATTGAAGAAGGCCCATCTTTCCAGTTGTTTACCAAAGAGTATTTTGAGAAAGTTCGCAAGGTAATGTCACCTAACGGATATTTCGTAGTGCAAGCGGGCCCCGTTTCTCCGGCAGAAATGAAAATGCACGCTCGCATTGTAAATACCCTGAAATCTGTTTTCTCCAATGTTCAATCCTGCACCAGCTTTATTTCTACCTATGGAGCTCCTTGGGGTTTTGCCGTAGCTTCTAATCAAGAAATAAATACGCGACCCGAACCAGAAGTTACTGACAAATTACTCGCCGAGAAAACAACTGGCGGGTTGCGGATGTTGGACGGGATTACACTGTTGGGGTTGATGCAAGTTCCCGGTCACTTACGACAGGTAATCGCCGCTGAAACCGAAGTTTACACTATGGCAGCACCGCCTAAGTTTTTCGGGAAAGGTTCGGTTGGTCAGTGAAGTTAAATTGAAAGAGAAAACTCGTTTGGAGTAACTGAGATGGACAATTTAATTCGCATAGTCGCTGCAATTTTTCTTCCCCCTCTGGGCGTATTTTTGACTGTCGGCATCGGTACTGATTTTTGGATCAACCTGGTTCTCACGTTTTTGGGCTTTATTCCCGGTATCATTCACGCTGTTTGGGTGATTGCTAAGCACGATCGAGCTTAACTTGAGGGCAAATCCAGTTTTTGGATAATAAACAGGCAAGAGAAAATAAGTTTTCTTTTGCCTGTTTTCACCAATTAATATCTATTAAATCGGCGTTTATCCGGGTGCCTCTGCGGTTAAAAATAAAAAAATCTAATTCTTATCAGAATTTGATTGCACCTCAATTTCTTCACAGACCAATTCAGCAATTTTTTTAGCCGCCCCCGATTCTCCTCGAACCGCACGCAAACGATCGCCCATCTGTGCTAATTTATCAGGATGGCTCAAATAGTCGATCGCCAATTGAGCCACAGCATCGGGTTCCAGCTTCCCAATTAACTCCGGCACAATCTCTTCCTGTGCCCAAATATTCGGCCAAGCATAAAGCTTTCCCTTTCCCAATTGCCAGATTAGCCAATTAATCGCCGTCGCAAAAGCTGAACCGACTAACGGCAAATTTGCCAGCAATCCCGGCAATCCGTCCCAAGCTTTCATCGCATCCAATTGCTGCGTCGGAATCAAAACAATCATCGGTACGGCTAACGAACCCAATTCGGCAGTATTCGCTCCCACAGTAGTTAAACACAGGCTGCATTCTGATAGCAAATCGTAGGCGGGTGTCTGCGTCCAAAGTTCTACTTGCAAGTTATTTGCTGTCTGCAAAAACGGCGGTTCTGTTAACTGAAGTTCGGCGCTAGCGTTCTCAAATAAATGCAGGCAAGGATTTTGTTCAGGGTCGGCAAAACGTGCTAAAGTTTGCACATCTATGGTAGGAGCAACGGGAATTACAAAGCGAGTTTCAGGGCGGAGGCGATGGATGGATTGGGCAATCGACAAACATAACGGTACACCTAAAGCTAATTTGGCGGCTTTAGAACCGGGCAACAATCCAATTAATTCTATTTTCCGTAGGGGCGGTGCTCCCGTGCCCGCCCTGCCCGATTTCCCGTTCCCTACTTCGGCGATCAAATCTCCGACAACTGTAAATTTCTTAGCATATTTTTCGGGAATTTTGGCAAAAACTTCCGGTTTCATCGCCGCAAATTTATCAATCCAGCGATACCACCGCGCGTCCCATTCAGCATAAATAACAGTGCGATATTTGAGTCTTTTGCCAATTACAACCGTAAAAAATTGATCGCCGCCTAAAAACAAAACAACTCCTGTTTCATACCAATCCCAATTTTCAGCAGTTTTGCCAGATAATAGGAATGGAAAAAAATGCTCCGGTGCTTGAACTCTGTCAACTTCTGGGTAGGAACACGCGATTTGCGCTTCTTTCCCCGTGGCGTGCGGACAGGGAGACAGCACCACAGAGATTCGCGCTTGAGTGCCCGCGTTTCCCAATTGCTGGCGCAAAGCTTGCACGGCGGGACGCACCCAAGTTGCCAATTCTCCGGGGCCGTTGGAGAGGATTAAAATATCGACTGTCATAGGATTTAATATTTGAGAGGATACAAGGGAGAATTTATGACAGATTTAATTGATGCCGTCAAGACGGGTGATGTTGCGGCTGTAGAAAGTGCGATCGAACAGCGTGCAGATATCAATGCCAAAGATGAGGAAGGTGCGACGGCTTTGACGACGGCGGCTGAAGCTGGCAATTCGGCGATCGTCAAAAAATTGCTGGCAGCAGGTGCCGGACCCAACAGTCAGGATAATGACGGGTGGACGCCCTTAATGAGTGCCGCTGCTGCCGGACATACGGAGATTGTACAGCTTTTGCTGGAGGCGGGGGCGGATGTGAATGCTAAAACTAATTTTGGTTTGACGGCTTTGATGAGTGCTGCAGGTAGCGGGCGCACTCAAGTTGTGGAATTTTTAATCGATAAAGGAGCTGATATCAAAGCTAAGGATAATAATACTTGGACTGCGTTAATTTGGGCGTCTTCGGAGGGGCACAAAGATGCGGTTGAGCTTTTGAAGCTAGCGCGCGATCGGGCTTAATTATTCACAGGAATTACGCATTAAGGCCAGAGAAACCGGGTTTTTTACCTAATCTGTGGACTATAACGAAGGATTTTCGTAAAAAAAACCGGTTTCTGACTACCCCATGCGTAAGTCCTAAATTCATAAACTGGGTTGATTCCAGAAACGGGGTTTTTGATTAAACCCGGTTTATGAGAGTCTTTGCGTAAGTCCCGTTAAAATTTCATCAACCTGGTTTCTAGCCAAGCAAGAAAGTAAAACTATAAAAGTCAACTGGAGGAAATGTTAGTTGTTTCAAAGTTAATCCAGCATCTCCCTCAAGAATTGCAATTGTATCTCCTCTTTTTGAGATAACTAAATCTGCACCCACTGGAGATATTTGATAGTCACTGAGTTTTCCTGATAGCTGGAGTGCATCTCCCTGACTGGGGTTGAAGCCGCGAATGAGAGCCTCCCCCGGACCTAAATACAAATCTTGAGTGGTGCGGACGAAGCTAGTAGCCGAAAGCTGACTATTGTCATAAGCCAAAATAAAAGTATCAGCACCTTCGCTTCCAATCAAGGTATCAAATTCGTTGCTACCGTAGCTCAAATAACGACCATCAAAGTCAACTCCAATAATTGTCGATTTTCCCTTGCCAAAAGCAGTCACAAAATCATTCCCCGAAGTCCCGACAAAAGTTGCAGAGCGATTTGTTTCAAATTGCCCAACTTTTGTATACTGATCGAGACCTGAAGCAAAACTTCCTGCTTGAACAGCCGCATCAACATCGGGATTGTTTGCTAAATATCCAGCTTCCCAAAAGTTATCCAATACAGAAACTTGATCGAAAATCAAGAAATCAGGTTCCCGATTTTCTAGAAACGGCATATTCGCAACACCCTCGACTTCAGCAATCACTGGGACAATCCTAGAGCTTGGTAGTCCCTCAATCTGAAAATTTCCAGAAGCGTTAAACCGATAATTGTAGCCGCTTCGCGTTCCCGCTACGCGGATCTTATCGGCTTGCGGGTCAAAGTTTTTAATCGTAGCTGCGCCACTGGCGACGATATACGAGAGGTAGAATTGATTATCCTTCACACCGAGAAGGAAAGTATTACTACCTTGACCGCCAATGAGCGTATCGCGATCGTTACGAGGGGGTCTGTTTTCATAAACTCTATTTCCCGCTGCATCTAAAGATACTTCAACGCCAGTGATTTCAACTTGTCCTACACCAAATCCCGTTACAATGTCAGTATCTTTAGTCCCGACAAAGGTAGCCGATCGCGCTGGCTCAAATTGTCCAAATTTTCGGTAGTGTTCGCCACCTGTTTTGAAAACTCCCGCCTTGACTGCTGCTGCTACATCGGGGTTTTTCAGCAAGTATTCGGGTTCAAAAAAGGTGTTCGCATAAAGACCTTCTTTGGCTCCGAATTTGATAAAGTGTTCCAAACCCGATTTGAAAGTGCCGTTCTGTACAAACGGCACAAGTACGGGGTATCTTTTTAAATAAAATGCTTCGTCATAGTCAGGCGATACTTGGGTGCGGCCTTCATCGTAACCAAACTGGATAAAGTGGTCTAGACCAGAGGCAAAAGGCGCATTTGGATTGTTTGGGGCGCGAACCAAGCGAGCAATCTCTGGATTTTGAGATAGATAGGTTTCTTCGTCAAAGTAACGCGATACTTTGGTCAGGCCGCCGGCTTGACCGAACTTTTCAAAGTGTTCTCTCCCGGATTTTATAATTCGTGCATCAATAGCCGGTTTCACCCAAGGATATTGCGCCAGGTAGTATGGCTCGTCAAAAATGTCATAATTAGTCATAATTATTTGTGCAAGCTTAGTCTGCTTACTTGTCGGTTAAACTTGACCCACTATAAATAACTCTACGAACTCACTATGTCAAGTTAATTATTGTTAAGCTGATTTTATTATTTTTATGGCAAACACAACAGCGCGATCGCCCTTTTTGCGAATGTGCGATCGTACCGAAAACAGCCAAAGGCAAATCCTGAATAGCTTCAAAATTTCTACTCAAGTGAAAGTCTACTAATAAAAATACTTTCTTGTGAGTATATTATATTCAAACTGAGATTTCCGCCACCTTGAATAACAGCGATTGTGTCAAACAAACCGCTGCCCAATACACCGACTTGGCGAGTTTGGATAGCTAAATCTCGGTTATTGTTGATGGGAGACAACAATAATCGATCTGATAATTGATCTAAGGGAATTCCTTCTAGCAGGATATTATCCTGACCTTGGGTAAAATTCTGAATTGTGGCAAAACCTGGCCCGATGTAGAACTGTCTGCTTGTGGCAGATGTCCTACCCATTGAAATGCCTTTGAGGTGGAATGTATCGCGGCCGCTACCGCCAATGAGAGTATCGAATTCATTGTTGCCATAACTTTCATAACCGTAGGAGAAGTTGCTTTGTAAACCGACTTCAACTCCAATTAATCCGACATTCCCCACCCCTACACCAGTGAGAATGTCATTGCCGGAAGTTCCGACAAAAGTTGCAGAGCGGCTTGGCTCAAATTGCCCAAAATTAAAGTAGTGTTCCCTACCTGTTTTCAATGCCCCAGATTCGACAAACGGCCGAATGTCGGGGTTGTTCTGTAAGTAAGCCGATTCAAAAAAAGAAGTACCAAACCGACTGTCTTGGATTCCGAAGAGAATGAAGTGCTGGTAGCCATTTTTAAAAGTTCCATTCTGAATAAACGGCTGCAAATCTTGGTTACTTGCTACATAAAATGCTTCGTCATAGTCAGGCGATACTTGGGTGCGACCCTGTTCGTAACCGTATTGGATAAAGTGGTCTAAACCAGAGGCAAAAGGCGCATTTGGGTTGTTTGGGGTGCGAACCAAGCGAGCAATATCTGGATTTTGAGATAGATAAGTATTTTCGTCAAAGTAACGCGATACTTTGGTCAGGCCGCCGCCTTGACCGAACTTTTCAAAGTGTTCTCTGCCGGATTTTATAATTCCTGTATCAATAGCAGGTTTCACCCAAGGATATTGCGAAAGGTAGTATGGTTCGTCAAAAATGTCATAGTTAGTCATAAGTTTTTCTCCAAGCTTAGTCTGCTTACTTGTCGGTTAAACTTGATCCACTATAACTAACTCTACTAACTCACTATGTCAAGTTAATTATTGTTAAGCCTGTTTTATTATTTTTAAGGCAAACACAAAAGTACGATCGCCCTTTTTGCGAATGTGCGATCGTACTCCCCAGCAGCAATCAGGCAAATCCCCACTAGCTTAGAGATTTCTAGCCAAGTAGAGATAGAGAAACTCTAGATTCTGGTAATAGATTCAACTTGAGATTTCCGCCGCCTTCAATAACAGCGATCGTGTCAAAGCTACTAATTCCCGAACTTCCATCTGGAAAGTAGACGAACAAGCCGTTCGTTTGGATAGCTAAATCTCGATTGTTGTTGATGGGAAATATCAAGAATTTATCTAAAGAAGGTTGGATATCGCTTGTTGCTAGCTGAATGGTATCCTGACCTTGGGTAAAGTTACGAATTGTAGCAAAACCTGGCCCGATATATAACTTTGTTGGGGAACTGTATAGCTTACCACCACCGCCTACTAAAAGGTCTCCGAGCATGAATTTATCGCGGCCGCTACCGCCAGTGAGAGTATCGAATTCATTACTGCCCTCACTTTCATAATTTCGGCCGGGGATGGAAAAGCCATCACTGTTTGCAACATAACCTACTTCAACTCCAATTAATTCGGTATTTCCCACCCCAGCACCGGTGATGATGTCATTGCCGGAAGTTCCGATAAAAGTCGCAGAGCGGCTTGGATCGCTTTTCCCAAAATTGAAGTAGTGTTCGCGACCGGTTTTCCAGGCTCCAGAGTTGACCAACGGCACAATATCGGGGTTTTTCAGTAAGTATTCCGTTTCAAAAAACGAAGTTCCAAATTGACCGTCTTTGATGCCGAATTCAATGAAATGCTGGTAGCCGTTTTTAAAAGTTCCATTCTGAATAAACGGCTGCAACTGTCGGTTACTTGCGAGATAAAACGCTTCGTCATACTCAGGCGATACGCGAGTGCGACCTTCTTCGTAACCGTATTGGATAAAGTGGTCTAGGCCCGTCGCAAAAGGTGCATTTGGGTTGTTGGGGGTGCGGACTAAGGCAGCGATGTCTGGGTTGCCAGCAAGGTAAGTAGCTTCGTCAAAATACCGCGATACTTTGGTTAAGCCGCCGGCTTGACCGAATTTTTCAAAGTGTTCTCTTCCAGAGTTGATAACTCCTGCATCAATAGCTGGTTTGACCCAAGGATATTGATCGAGGTAGTATTTTTCGTCAAAAATTGCGTAACTAGCCATGTCTTCCTACTGCGGCTTTAATGAGCTGTTTATGCAATTTATCAATCATCCCGAACTGATACAATACCCGATCGGGTGATTTTTTCCAAGTGTCAAATCTCACTTAAGCTCTATGCTTTCTAGCCCAGGAAAGTGAGACCGACTGGAGGACTAAACGGATTTATCATCTCAATCGGTTGCAGAGTTAGATTTGATCCACCCTGAATTGTGGCAAGTGTATCTCCCGACTTTTGAATTAATAAGTCCGCCCCTGATGGAAATATACTCAGTTCATTAACGTTTTCCACCAACTGAATAAAATCTTTTCCCTTTTCAAAATTGACAATCCTGGCCTCCCCACTGCCCGTATAGAAATCTACCCGGCTGATCAAACCACGTCGGTTGTTGGGAACAGCATCTCCGATCACGAAGTAATCAATGCCAGAAGTGCCAATCAATGTATCGAATTCCGTGGTAGTCAGGAAAGGCTCTCTGGTGATGTCATCCAATTTCAAAGCGTCATACTTATTCTTATTAATGCCAAAAGGTGGATTAGGGCCGGCGAAAGCTACTTGCAGTCCGATAATTTGATTTTTTCCCGCTGTAAATCCCGTGACGATATCATTACCGTTGGTTCCTGTAAAAAATCCGTATCGATTTGACTCAAATTGCCCAAATTTTAGATAGTGTTCTCGACCAGTTTTTAAACTTCCAGCCTCCACAACTGCCGCCACATCTGGGTTATCTCCCAAGTAACGTGGTTCAAAGAAACTTGTCCCGTACCTACCTTCTGTTTTTCCAAATTGGATAAAGTGTTGAAACCCGGATTTAAAAATTCCGTTCTGCACAAACGGAGTTATTTCCGGGTGGCGCTTTAAATAAAAAACTTCGTCGTAGTCAGGCGATACTCGCGTGCGGCCTTCTTCGTAACCAAACTGGATAAAGTGGTCTAAACCTGAAGCAAAGGGTCGGTTTTGGTTGTTGGCGGTGCGAACAAATGGTGCAATATCTTGATTTTGAGCTAGATATGTATCTTCGTCAAAATATCGCGATATTTTTGTGAGGCCGGCGGCTTGACCGAATTTTTCAAAGTGTTCTCTTCCAGATTTGATGATTCCTGCATCAATGGCTGGTTTCAGCCACGGATATGAAGCAAGGTAGTATTGTTCGTCAAAAATTGCGTAACTAGCCATGTTTTCCTCCTGCGGCTTTAATGAGGTATTTATGCAATTTATCAATCATCGGAAACTGAGACAATTACCTGATAGGGTGATTTTTTTTAACAGTTCAATCGCACTTAAGCTCTAGGCTTTCTAGCCAAGGAAAGTGAGAAAAACTGGAGGATCAAAAGGATTTATCCTCCCAATCTGTTGGGGATTTTGATTTAAACAGCCCTGAATTATGGCAATTGTATCTGCCGATTGTTGAATTAATAAGTCTCCCCCTGAGAACCCAAGGCAAACCATCCATAGCTTTGAGATTCCTACCCAAGTAAAGATCTCAAACTACTAGATCCTAGTAATAGATTTAAATTGAGATTTCCGCCCCCTTCAACAACAGCAATTGCGTCAAAGCGGCTGCCTATACTATCTCTATTTTCAAAGACTGGAAAACCTTTAATTTGGATAGCTAAGTCCCGATTATTGTTGATGGGAAACGCCAATAATTGATCTAAGGAAATCGCTATCTGGATGATATCCTGACCTTGGGTAAAGTTGCGAATTGTAGCAAAACCAGGGCCGATGTAGAACTGTCTGGATGAGATGGTGCCTCCCCTGAAGCCAACAAAGTCACCGAGCACGAATGTATCGCGGCCGCTACCGCCAATGAGAGTGTCCAATTCATAGCCGCCGTCACTTTCATATCGTCGGATGCCGTTAGGGGCTTCTACGTCAACTCCAATTAATTCCACATTCCCCGCCCCGGAACCGGTGAGGATGTCATTGCCGGAAGTTCCCACAAAAGTCGCAGAGCGGCTTGGCTCAAATTGTCCAAACTTGAAGTAGTGTTCCCGACCAGTTTTCAAGGTTCCAGATTCGACAAACTGCTGAATGTCGGGGTTGTTCCCTAAGTATCCCTGTTCAAAGAAAGAAGTAGGCAACCGACCGTCTTTTACCCCGAATTGAATAAAATGCTGGTAGCCATTTTTAAAGGTTCCATTCTGAATAAACGGCTGCAAATCTTGGTTAGTTCCTACATAAAAACCTTCGTCATACTCAGGCGATACGCGAGTGCGACCCTCTTCGTAACCGTATTGGATAAAGTGGTCTAGTCCGGTCGCAAAAGGCGCGTTTGGATTGTTGGGAGTGCGCACAAAGGGTTTAAGGTCTGGATTTCGCTCAAGGTAAGTATCTTCGTCAAAATACCGGGATATTTTTGTGAGGCCGGCGGCTTGACCAAATTTTTCAAAGTGTTCTCTTCCAGATTTAATGATGCCTGCATCAATGGCTGGTTTCAGCCACGGATATTGCGAAAGGTAGTATTGTTCGTCGAAGATATCGTAATTCATAGTTTGCTGTTTAAAATAAAGTGCGATCGTACTTTTTCATAGCACAATCGCCCACAACAAATTAAAAGTCATCAATCATCAGCATTAGCTAATGACCAATGACCAATGACCAATGACCAATGACCAATGACCAATGACCAATGACTATCCAATCAAGAAAGTGCCGTTGCCGTTAGATTCTTGGAAACTCAAATTTAAACTTGCTCCTCCTTCAATGACGCCCAGCACATCTCCAAAACGCTGGATTGACAAATTGTTGCCAATGGGAGTTAGGCTGTAGCCGTTTAAAGAAGTTCCTTGCAGTTGGATAAAATCGCTTTCGATGTCGAAGTTGCGAATCGTAGCTTGACCGTTACCCAAATACAGCGGCGTCGGGCTAAAATTCCCGGATGTAGGAGGAACTCCGAGTACGAATGTATTGGTGCCCGGAGCACCAATCAAGACATCGAATTCATTGGTGCCAAAGCTTTCATACTGGCGGTTGCCTTGGGGATCTATACCTACTTCCACTCCCACAAGTTCGACATCGCCCACGCCAACACCAGTTAAAACATCGTTGGTACGGGTGCCGACAAAAGTCGCGTCGCGGGCAGGCTCAAATTGTCCAAAATTGAAGAAGTGTTCCCGGCCGGTTCTCAAGTTTCCAGAGTTGACAAACGGCACGATGTCGGGGTTTTCTTTTAAGTATTCCGGTTCAAAAAATGAAGTTCCAAACCGACCTTCTTTGGCCCCGAATTGAACGAAATGTTGGTAGCCTGATTTGAAAGTTCCGTTTTGAATAAACGGTTGGAGTTCAGAGTTGTTTGCTAAATAAAAGGTTTCGTTGTATTCGGGTGATACTTGGGTGCGGCGCTGTCCTTCATCGTAACCGAACTGGATAAAGTGATCGAGGCCGGTCGCAAAAGGCGCGTTTGGGTTGACTGTACGAACGAAGGGTGCGAGGTCTGGATTCCCAGCAAGGTAAGCATTTTCGTCAAAATAACGCGATACTTTAGTTAGACCGCCTTCTCGCCCAAATTTTTCAAAGTGTTCTCTTCCAGATGAGATGACTCCTGCGTCAATGGCTGGTTTGACCCAAGGATATGAGGCGAGGTAGAATTGTTCGTCGAAAATTGCGTAGTTAGCCATGTTTTCCCCTTAAGGTTTTGATGAGTTTGAGAGTTTATAGCAATTAGCTTTCCATGAACTCGATCGCCGATCAGGAATTTACATAAAATAGACTTTATTAAATTGTTTTAAGTTCCTGGTGAAGTTTAAACTTTTTTTGACTCAGCAATTATCCGAAGGCTACATTCTGCCTTCAGAATTTATGCGTTTTTTACATTAGTTAATTTGTCATCGCAAGTTTAATCAATTATACAAAACTTGGAACTTTTTTCAGGATTTTTTTCTCAATTGTTGGTTAATTTTTAATTATTTTTATCCAATTCATTAATCGTATACATATTTAAATAAAATTGTCAAGTAAATTTTTGTAAACAAAATATGGAGTATTTGCTCAAGGAATTTATAAAAAAATGTAACGAAAAGTTGGCCTAAATTTGTCGAATTGTGTCATGTGCAGGCTCAAATCGCCTAATGGCAAGCGTTTTCTGGTAAAAATGCTTATGGGATAAAAAAATTCCCGATTCCCGAAAACAGCATCTTAAAGGAGCCTAACCGGATGTTCACTCACGTCAAGCCCACCATTCGCCACGTTGTGCCGGAAAACTTGCAGGGGCGCTCGCTCATGAAGGTGGTCTATGTCGTACTGGAACCGCAGTATCAAAGCGCCCTGTCGGCAGCGGTTCGATCGATAAACCAGAAAAATCCGAATTTGGCAATAGAAATCAGCGGCTACCTGATCGAGGAACTCCGCAGCCCGGAAAATTACGAGGCCTTCAAGCGGGATGTGGCAGATGCCAATGTATTTATTGCTTCTCTAATTTTCATCGAAGATTTGGCAGAAAAAGTGGTAGCGGCGGTGGAACCGCTGCGCGACAGCTTGGATGTCGCCGTCGTCTTCCCGTCGATGCCAGGGGTGATGCGACTCAATAAAATGGGCAGTTTCTCGATGGCACAGTTGGGACAAAGCAAAAGTGCGATCGGCGAATTCATGAAAAAACGGAAGGAAAAATCCGGGAGTTCCTTCCAAGACGGAATGCTGAAACTGCTGCAAACTTTGCCGAAAGTGCTGAAATATTTGCCCATCGACAAAGCCCAAGATGCGCGCAACTTCATGCTGAGTTTCCAGTATTGGCTGGGAGGTTCCCAAGAAAACTTGGAAAACTTCTTGCTGATGCTGTCACATAAATATGTATTCAAAGGCCAGGAACAGCTAACTTTTCAAGAGCCCGTTGTCTACCCGGATATGGGAATTTGGCATCCTTTGGCACCGTCCATGTTTGAGGATGTAAAAGGATACCTCACCTGGTACAACGCCCGCAAAGATATTTCGGCAGACCTCAAAGACCCCCTCGCACCTTGCATCGGCTTGGTATTGCAGCGGACTCACTTAGTCACCGGAGATGACGCGCACTATGTAGCAATGGTGCAGGAATTGGAGGCAATGGGGGCGCGGGTGGTGCCAATTTTTGCCGGCGGTTTGGACTTCTCGAAACCAGTCGAAACTTTCTTCTTGGAAGTTGGGACCAAAGGTGTTGCGCCGCTGCCGATAGTTGATGCGGTGGTTTCTCTGACTGGTTTTGCTTTGGTGGGCGGCCCGGCGAAACAAGATCACCCGAAGGCGATCGAGACTTTGAAAAAATTAAATTGCCCTTACATGGTGGCTTTGCCACTGGTTTTCCAAACGACGGAAGAGTGGGAAAATAGTGATTTAGGCTTGCACCCGATTCAAGTTGCTTTGCAAATTGCCATTCCTGAGTTGGATGGCGCGATCGAACCGATTATTTTGTCGGGAAGAGACGGCGCAACTGGCAAGGCGATCGCGCTGCAAGATAGAATCGAAGCAATTTCCCAGCGGGCCATGAAGTGGGCAATGCTGCGCCGCAAACCAAAATTAGATAAAAAAGTTGCGATCACAGTTTTCAGTTTCCCGCCCGACAAAGGCAATGTCGGAACTGCCGCTTATTTAGACGTTTTCGGGTCGATTTACCAAGTATTGAAAGCCTTAAAAGGCAACGGTTACGACTTGCCAGAATTGCCGGATTCCGCCGAGAAACTGATGCAAGAAGTCATCCACGACGCAACAGCCCAATACCAAACTCCCGAATTGAATATTGCTTACCGGATGTCCGTAGCCGAGTATGAAGAATTCACTCCTTACTCGGAACGCTTGCAAGAAAATTGGGGCCCGCCTCCGGGGCATTTGAACAGCGATGGACAAAATTTGCTGATTTTCGGCAAACATTTCGGCAATGTGTTTATCGGAGTGCAACCTACTTTTGGATATGAAGGCGATCCGATGCGGTTGTTATTCTCTCGTTCCGCCAGCCCCCACCACGGTTTTGCTGCTTACTACACATATTTGGAGCGCATTTGGGGTGCGGATGCGGTGCTGCACTTTGGCACTCACGGTTCGCTAGAATTCATGCCCGGTAAGCAGATGGGAATGTCTGGGGATTGTTATCCCGACAGTTTGATCGGCAAAATTCCCAATATCTATTATTACGCCGCCAACAATCCCAGCGAGGCAACAATTGCCAAGCGCCGCAGTTATGCTGAAACAATCAGCTATCTGACTCCTCCGGCTGAAAATGCTGGTTTGTATAAAGGTTTGCAGGAACTCAGCGAGTTAATTGCTTCTTATCAAACTTTGAAAGAGACTGGGCGCGGTGTGCCGATTGTTGATGCGATCGTTGAAAAATGCCGTTTGGTGAATTTGGACAAGGATATCGCCCTACCTCCCGAACAAGAAAGAGGGGTTGCTGCGGGAATGACTTCGGAGGAACGCGACAATTTAGTTGGCTTGGTTTACCGCAAGTTGATGGAGATTGAGTCGCGGTTGTTACCTTGCGGTTTGCACGTTATCGGTAAGCCGCCGACTGCGGAAGAGGCGATCGCAACTTTGGTGAATATCGCCAATTTAGACCGCGAAGAAGACGGGCTGATCAGCTTGCCGCGGATTATTGCTAACAGTCTCGGACGCGATATCGGCGAAATTTACACCAACAGCGACAAAGGCATTTTAAATGATGTTGAATTGCTGCAAAACATCACCTTGGCTTGTCGGGATGCCGTTGGCGCTTTGGTGAAGGAACAAACCGACGCTGAGGGTAGAGTTTCCCTTGTTTCTAAGTTGAATTTCTTCAACATGGGCAAGAAAACACCTTGGATTGATGCGCTGCACGCCGCCGGTTACAAAAAAATCGATCCAGAACCGATTAAACCGCTGTTTGAGTATCTGGAATTCTGCTTGCAGCAAGTTTGTGCCGACAACGAATTAGGCGCTTTGTTGCGCGCGTTAGAAGGCGAGTATGTTCTGCCTGGCCCCGGTGGCGATCCGATTCGCAACCCGGATGTTTTGCCGACTGGCAAGAATATGCACGCTTTGGACCCGCAGTCAATCCCTACAACGGGGGCGGTGAAGTCTGCTAAGCTTGTAGTCGATCGGCTGTTAGAAAGACAGCGCGTTGATAACGGCGGAAATTACCCAGAAACGATCGCCGTTGTGTTGTGGGGAACCGACAACATCAAGACTTACGGCGAATCCCTCGCCCAAGTAATGTGGATGGTGGGAGTGAAGCCAGTTCCCGACGCTTTGGGCCGGGTAAACAAACTCGAATTGCTTTCTTTAGAAGAGTTAGGACGCCCTCGGATCGACGTAGTAATTAACTGTTCCGGCGTATTCCGCGACTTGTTCATCAACCAAATGAATTTGTTAGATAAAGCCGTGAAAATGGCAGCGGAAGCCGACGAACCGTTAGAGATGAACTTCGTCCGCAAACACGCCTTGAAGCAAGCGGAAGAAATGGGAATCAACCTGCGGCAAGCAGCAACCCGGGTATTTTCCAATGCTTCCGGTTCCTATTCATCTAACGTCAACTTGGCGGTCGAAAACAGCACTTGGGAAAGCGAAGCAGAGTTGCAGGAAATGTACTTAACTCGCAAATCCTTCGCCTTTTCTTCCGACAATCCCGGCACAATGGAACAAGACCGGAAGATTTTTGAATCCTCCTTGAAAACTGCGGAAGTCACCTTCCAAAACTTGGATTCTGCGGAGATTTCCCTAACCGACGTGTCGCACTATTTCGACTCCGATCCGACTAAATTGATCGGCAGTTTGCGCGCAGATGGGAAGAAACCAGCATCCTTTGTTGCTGATACAACCACAGCCAACGCGCAGGTGCGGACGCTATCCGAAACCGTGCGTTTAGATTCGCGGACTAAGCTGCTGAATCCGAAGTGGTACGAGGGGATGTTGTCGCACGGTTATGAAGGTGTGCGGGAGATTTCTAAGCGTCTGGTGAATACAACTGGATGGAGTGCTACGGCGGGCGCTGTGGATAATTGGGTGTATGAGGATGTTAACACTACGTTTATCCAAGATGAGGAGATGCAGAAGCGTTTGCTGAATTTGAATCCTCATTCGTTCCGCAAGATTGTCAGCACTTTGTTGGAAGTGAATGGCCGGGGTTATTGGGAGACTTCGGAGAACAATTTGGATCGCTTGCGCGAGTTGTATCAGGAGGTGGAAGACCGGATTGAGGGGGTCGAATAAGGTTCCCAAATTAGTCTAGAATTGTGTAGGGGTAGCGGATACCCCTGCACTGTTTTGAAAAGGTCAAGTTTATGTAAACAAATTTAATAGAATTGGTATAGCTTAAGAGTAGAGATTACCGTACTCCTACCACCTTCATCATTAGGGAAAACTTTACACAAACTCTAGGTGAAAATCTCTAGTTAGTGTGTTATCATATATTTATATATAAAATTTTTAGTAAACAATCAATATATTAAAGTAAATTAATGACTCAAATAAACAAACTCCTAGGCAAGCTGATGCTTGGTTGATCGGATGCTAATTTTTCCTTTAGCGATTTATGTCAAATACTCCAGATTTTAGGATTTGAGGTAAGGATTAAGGGGAGTCACCATATTTTCACGAAGGAGGGAGTCGCAGACATTCTCAACCTCCAACCCCAGAAAGCAGATAAATCAAAAGCTAAAGCTTATCAAGTAAAGCAAGTTCGTGCAGTAATTCTGAAATATAAATTGGTCAACCGAGATGATAATGAAATATGAAGTAATCATTTACTGGAGTGAGGAAGACCAGGCATTTATTGGCGAAGTACCTGAATTGCCAGGATGTGCTGCAGATGGCGAAACTTATCGAGAAGCACTGCAAAATTTAGAGATTATTATGCAGGAGTGGATAGAAACCGCTAACGCACTCGGTCGTCCTATTCCTCAACCGAAAGGTCGCTTGATGTTTGCGTAGTTGAAATAGAATCACAGCCGATCGCCCCGATATTCCCCAAGGTGCGATCGCCCCTTCTTTTACCTAATCAAATGGATTCAATATAGTTAACCCCTCAACGCGCTTAAAATCCTTAGCATTGCGAGTTACAAAGACACATCCCTCAACTAAAGCACAGGCTGCAATTACACCATCACCTAATTTCAAGCGATAATCTCTAGGAATTTTGGCTGCACGATCTAAAACAGATTCTGTTAATGATACGCACTTAATAAGCCTCAAAAATTCCCGCATCTCATTCGCTTGTTCTTCTATCAATGCCGGGTAACAAAGTAACTCTACCCAACTAATCGGAGAGTAAAATGCCTCTGCATCTCCAGCTTCAATCTCATCAAATATAGGCTGAACCTCCGGCTCGTCATAGAAGTAGTAAATCAGAATGTTGGTATGAGAAGATATTTATTAATCATCCCATTCTTCTCTAAGTTGCAACTGGAATTCCAAAGCATTCACACGCTTAGGCAAAAAACCTCGCCATCTCTTTAAATTTTTCCTGGGCAATCTTTCACTGCTATCCTGAGTCTGGGTTGTTACCCGATCGCGCATCAATGCTGACAATACTTCTAAAAGCTGCTGTTGCTCGTCAGGAGTAAGATTTTGAGCCTGACTCAGTACCTCGCTATAAGTAGACATAGGCTTTATGTTGAGATTTTTTGGCTGATGGTTATTATAGCAATTTAGGATCGAAGGAAGTGCGATCGCCCTTATCTTCCCCTGCATGGCAATTTAGTTTTAAGGAATGTTGGCAGGAACTTTGATGTTATCACCTACGCTTCAACCCCAGCACGCTGAGAAAAAAGCTCGACAGAACCATCTGTAAACCGACAGTCAGGCAAGTGAGCGAGGGAATAACCAAACGCAGAGTTTTAAAAGGGTCTAAAGTACCGAAAGCTGTTTCGCTCCAGATACTCAATGACAAAAACGAGCCAACGATTCCGATTAAAATCAGCGTGACTCCGACAATCAATCCTGTCTCTAGAGTGATATAGCGAAATATTTTATTGAGTTTGGGGTCTTCGGGCAGCAGTTTTTCGCTGATGGCGAAAAGTTTGGTGAAGAAAGCGAAAGTTACTGCTTGAAAACCGATGATAATTGCCATCGCACCATAAAGCAGCGTGTGTACATCAAAGCTGATACTTCCGATCTTTTGAGAACCGGGCAACAGCCAAACGACGATAATTAGACCCAAAATCATCAGCGCCACACCCGGATACAGAAATAGCCACCGGGGACTGTAAACCAGCATAAATCGCAGGTTCCGCCAGCCATCTCGCCAAGTTCGCAGGTGTGGCGGACGGCTGCGGCCGTCGGGAGAGAGTACGGTGGGAACTTCAGCGACTCGAAGCTTGTAGATAGAGGCTTTGACCACCATTTCGCCAGCAAATTCCATCCCCGTTGTTTGCAAGTCGAGTTTCAAAATTGACTCTCTCCTGAAACCCCGCAACCCGCAGTTAAAATCGCCGGCGGGACTTGAAAAGAATAGCCGCCCAATCCATGTCAGCGCCGGATTTCCAAAATATTGGTGCAGCGGCGGCATGGCCCCCGGTTTGATGCCCCCTTGAAAGCGGTTTCCCATAACTAAATCCCACCCTCCCCGCAATTGTTCGACAAACGGGCCGAGGTTGGAAAAGTCGTAGCTGTCGTCAGCGTCGCCCATGATAATATAAACTCCGCGCGCTGCGAGGATGCCTCCCATGAGGGCGCTGCCATAGCCTTTTGCCACTACCGGTACGACTCGGGCCCCCATTCTGGTGGCGATATCTTGAGAACCGTCAGTGCTGCCGTTGTCTGCTATGATGACCTCGCCGACAATATCAAGTTCGCGCAGAGACTTCTGTGCCTTCTCGATGCAGATTCCTAAAGTTTCTGCCTCGTTGAGGCAGGGCATGAGTATAGAAAGTTCGAGAGTGTATTCCCGGCTGGTGTTGCTTTGCTCTGGCATAGGTTTATTCCACTGTTGCTGGCCATCGACAATAGTTGCATTTCCAGTATCTATGTTTAAAATATTGATCGAGAACAAAACTCAATAAAACTTAATTAGCATTGTTAATGGTAGTTTTTGTATCGGCCACTTTCGCGCTGTAGTATAAGTTGGTGAACTAATGAATAGAACCGTTTTTCTGGTATTGCTTGCTGCTATTTTGTGCGGCGTGGCAGGTCAATTCAGTCTGAAGGCAGGAGCTAAAATCTTAGGGCCCATTGGCGCTGCTAATCTAATGGAAAAAATTCTAGCAATGGCTACCCAGCCGTTGATTGTAGGTGGTCTTTCTTTGTATGCAATTTCTTCCATAGGCTTTATTGTAGTTTTGTCGCGGGCAAATCTTAGCATAGTCTCACCTTTATTGTCAATTAGTTACCTGTTTACTGTTTTAGGTGGCAAACTTATATTTCACGAGCCTTTGCCACCGCTGCGGTTAGTAGGGGTAGCGCTAATTATGACGGGAGTAATTTTTGTACTCCGAGGTCAAGCTGGGGGAGTGACTGGAGGCAACTAGCCACTTTTAAGATTGACGCTGGAGTGCTGAATTGATAACTTAGGTCAAAGGGTGTATTTGAGCCTTCTGTTATGAAATAATGCTGCTGTATGTCTAATATTCCTGAGCCTGTGAATCCCCATCAATTGTTGAGCGATCGCACCGCAGTTCTTGCTACCATGCACCAAAAAGAACGGGTGATGGCTCCGGTTTTGCAACGAGAATTGGGCGTAAATATCCTAGTACCTGCGGAGCTTGACACTGACACTTTCGGCACCTTCACGCGAGAAGTTAAACGCTTAGGAACACAAATAGAAGCGGCTCGCCATAAAGCACAAAAAGCCCTAGAAATTGCGGGCGAAACTCTTGCCTTTGCCAGCGAAGGTACTTTCGGCCCTCACCCAATGATGCCGTATCTGCCAGCTAACAGAGAAATAGTAATTTTATTAGATCGAGCCAACAATCTAGAACTCATCGGCGACTCTTTCTCCGTTGAAACTAACTACAGTCACCAGTTAGTTTCCAGTATAGAAGAAGCAGGTGATTTTGCCAAAAAAGCTGGATTTCCCGATCACGCACTGGTGGTTATAGTTGGCGACGCTGCACTCGGTAACGGCGAAATTGTCAAGGGCATTAGGACAGAAAAACAATTTTTTGACGCTGTGACAGCAGGCTTAAAAAGATCGTCAACCGGCCGAGTTCATATCGAAACAGATATGCGGGCGATGTACAATCCAACTCGGATGAAAAACATCGAAAATGCCACTCTCGATCTAGTTAAAAAATTCAAGCAATTCTGCCCAGAGTGCGGTTGGCCGGGATTCGATATTGCTGAGATGAAAATCGGATTGCCCTGCGGACTGTGCTATTTTCCGACTCAGCTAGCGCGATCGGCAATCTATAAATGCAAAAAGTGCGGTTATACTAAAGAAAAACTATTTCCCGACGGTCGAGAGACTGCCGATCCTTCCCTTTGTCAATATTGCAACCCTTAGAAAAATAATTGCACAAAAATAGTAAAGTTTGTCACAATATTATTGATAGTTCCCTAATTAAATTCACTAATGATAGCCATAGAAACAGAACGCAACTGGAAACCTGTTATTAAAGAATTTGAGACTGTAGTTGGCAAAAATGGTGTGGTGCAGCGCCGCGAAGAGTTGATTGTCTATGAGTGCGACGGTCTCGCTAGCTACCGCCAGCGCCCCGCCGTGGTGGTATTGCCTCGAACTACGGAGGAAGTAGCGCAAGTTGTCAAAATATGCGATCGCAACTCAATTTTCTGGGTGGCTAGAGGCGCAGGCACCGGCCTTTCCGGCGGCGCTTTGCCTGTAGAAAACTGCGTGCTGATTGTCACTGCCCTGATGCGAAAAATCCTGAAAGTAGACTTAGAAAATCAGCAAGTAGTCGTGCAACCGGGAGTAATTAATAACTGGGTAACGCAAGCAGTTAGCGGCGCTGGTTTCTACTACGCGCCAGATCCTTCCAGTCAAATTGTTTGTTCGATTGGCGGCAACGTTGCCGAAAATTCTGGCGGGGTTCACTGCCTCAAATACGGAGTCACAACGAATCACGTTTTAGGATTAAAATTGGTACTGCCCGACGGTTCTATTGTCGATGTCGGCGGCGAAATTCCCGAAATGCCCGGTTACGATTTAACTGGTGTATTTGTCGGTTCTGAAGGCACTTTAGGAATCGCTACAGAAGTTACTCTGCGAATTCTCAAAGCGCCGGAATCGATTTGCGTTCTCCTAGCGGATTTTTCCAGTATAGAAGCAGCGGGCGAATCGGTTTCCGATATTATCAGCGCTGGCATTATTCCTGGCGGCATGGAAATCATGGACAACATCAGCATCAATGCTGTGGAAGATGTGGTGGCAACTGGATGTTATCCCCGCGATGCGGCGGCAATTCTACTCGTAGAAATCGACGGTTTAGAAGTGGAAGTTGCCACAAACAAACAGCGGATTGCCGATATTTGCAAGCATAACGGAGCACGAAATATCACCACGGCAAGCGACCCGGAAACGCGCCTAAAAATTTGGAAAGGGCGGAAAGCTGCTTTTGCGGCGGCGGGCCATCTCAGCCCGGATTATTACGTGCAAGATGGCGTAATTCCGCGAACGCAAATGGCTTATGTTTTGAAAGAAATTGAGGGTTTGAGCGAGAAATACGGTTATCGAATTGCCAATGTATTTCACGCGGGAGACGGGAATTTGCACCCGCTGATTCTGTACGATAACTCGGTAAAAGGTGCGCTGGAAAAAGTGGAAGAATTGGGCGGGGAAATTCTCAGGCTTTGCGTGAAAGTTGGGGGAAGTCTTTCGGGCGAACACGGCATCGGCGCTGACAAGAAGTGTTTTATGCCCGATATGTTTTCGGAGGTAGATTTGGAGACGATGCAGTGGGTACGTCAGGTGTTTAATCCAAAAGGTTTGGCGAATCCTGGGAAGATGTTTCCGACGCCGAAGACTTGCGGCGAAGCGGCGAGGGCTAAGGTTGAAACTTTTAAGAAGTTGGAGGGTGCAGAAGTTTTTTAATTAGTTATTTATGCGGGTAAGGTGAGCAGAAAAGCACCTGACAATTCTCTCTACAATGGGGAGGCAAAGCCTCTAAGTATGCGTTCCCAGCCAGAGTCGGGTAACGAGAAAAAACGATTTTTCTCGTTTTTTAGGAGTGCGAGCGTCCCGCTCGCTTGTTGGCTTATATATCAAGTTGGTAAGGTGCAGATTGCACATTCCGCGCTAAGGTGCGATCGGAATTTTGATAGTAAATTCCGTGCCCTTGCCCAATTCCGAAGTACAATATAATTCTCCTTTGTGCCTTTCTACAATAATTTGGTAGCTAATTGACAAACCCATTCCCGTGCCTTTGCCAATAGGTTTGGTAGTAAAAAATGTATCGAATATGCGCTGCTTGACTTCCTCAGTGATTCCCGGCCCGTTGTCGGCAATTTTGATTTCTATAAAATTGCCAACAACTTCCGTACAAATCCTAATCTGGCTAGGTTTTTCTAGCATTTCTTGACAATTTTGCCTCTTGTTCGCATCCTCTAAGGCATCGATCGCATTGCTGAGAATATTCATAAAAACTTGATTTATTGGCCCAGCAAAACACTCAACAAGCGGTAATTCTCCGTATTGTTTTACAATTTGAATTGGCGGCTTTTCTCCGTTCCCTTTCAAACGATGATTGAGAATTAACAGCGTGCTGTCAATACCTTCGTGGAGGTTAATGGGTTTCATCTGCGAATCGTCGTGCCGCGCAAAGTTTCGCAGCGACTGCACAATCTGGCAAATCCTCTCGACACCAACGCTCATTGAAGATAGTATTCTAGGTAAATCTTCACCTAAAAAATCCAGTTCATTCTCTTCTCTTTCCTGTTGAATTTCCGCGACTGGATCGGGATAATGCTTTTGGTAAAGTTCAAGGTGGTGAAACAAGTCTTGAGTATAATTTGTGAGATGAGTGAGATTGCCGTAAATGAAGCTGACTGGGTTGTTAATTTCGTGAGCGACGCCGGCAAGTAGCAATCCCAAACTAGACATTTTTTCGCTTTGAACTAATTGGGAATTAGTGGCTTTGAGTTCGTTAAGTGTGGCTGCTAGTTGAGCGGCTTGTTCTCGGCTTTGTGCTTCAGAATTATGCAAGGCTTCTTCGGCTTGTTTGCGCTCAGTGATGTCTCTCTGTACACCAATAAAATGAGTTAATTTGCCCAGTCGATCGCGCACGGGAGATATTGAGAAACAATTCCAGAACGCGGTTCCATCTTTGCGGTAATTCTTTAATATTACTTTGCACTCGCTTTCAGTTTGCAAGGCTTGGCGAATTATTTCTACTGCCGCCGGATCAGTATCGCTTCCGTGCAAAAATCGGCCGTTTTTCCCGATAATTTCCTGCCGCCGATAACCTGTCATACTTTCAAATGCGGGATTGCAATAAATAATTGGATTTTCGGGGTCAGTGGCGTCAGAAATCGTAACTCCGGTGCTCGTAGCTGCTATCGCTCGATCGTACAACCAAAGCATTTCTTCTGCGCGCTTGCGATCGGTAATGTCCCGCAGCGTAGCTAAATAAGCCATTTCTCCATCCCATTCCGTTTCCACCACCCGCATTTCTACTACAGCATTTGCTTTTTGCTTGCGAATAGCTTCAACTTCTGTTTGCACGACGCGAGTTCCTGGTGCTTCTGTTTTTCCAACTTGGGGAATAATATCCGTCGCCATCTCAAGGTCGCAAGCTGAAACTTCTACTACTAAATTGCCAAAAAATGCTTGCCCTAGAAGTTCCTCAGCAGTGCAGTTAAACAGCGCTTCTGCTGACGGGTTGGCAAAACAAATAAGTCCTAGCTTGTTGACGATTGCGATGCCGTCGGCATTTTTTTCGATCACATTCCGAAACCGAGATTCGCTAGCTTTCAAATCCTGCTTTAGCTGTTCCATTGCTCGCTCCATCTGCTGCAATTCGCACAGGCTAAGACTATAAGCTTCGGAAATATTTGCCTCGGTCGAAGTCTCGGCTCTTTTTTTTGTCATCTGTTGGGAGCCTGTTCTATTGGTCAGATTGGGAGCAGTTTTTTTGTGGTTCCTGCTAATATTACTGACTTTATTTTCTGGATCGGCTTCTTGAAAAAACATATTTCTACCCTACCCAATTATTTTTGACATTAACCTATTGCGATCGCCCTATTTTCCGGGAAATTTAGGGAGGGAGCAATTTACACCCGATGCTAGCACATTACTTTTCTAATTCATCCTAAAACTTCGTTAAAATTCCTGAGTAATCGCACTATAATTATCTATTACGTTTTATTAAGTAATTTCCACAACATTGACACTTACGTAGCGATACGAACGGTGCAAGCTGGAGATGGCTTCAATCCCTCTCCCACTCACAAAATAATCAGTTCCACGCAAAAGTCTTAAATATTTAAAAGCCACGGGTCAGTATAAATTAATATATAATTTTGACAAAAAATATACTTAAAAATTAGCGGACTCATCTTTAAATCCTCAAAAATAATCATAATTAGCCATTACCAAATCCTCTCCCTGCAGGCAGATGTGATATAGAATATAACCTATCTATTTTTGCGATCGCAACTTCAAACCAATGGCACGTCTAGCACTTCTGAGCACATCCAATAAAACCGGACTAATCGACTTAGCGCGCAGTCTAGTAGAAGAATTTGAATTTGACATAATTAGTAGTGGCGGGACAGCAACAGCCCTCAAAGAAGCAGGCATCCCAGTGACCAAAGTTGCGGAATATACTGGTTCTCCCGAAATTTTGGGAGGGCGAGTCAAAACACTTCACCCGCGAATCCACGGTGGCATTTTAGCACGCCGCGATGTACCGGAAGACCTCGCAGACTTAACAGCAAATCAAATTCGGGCCATCGATCTAGTTGTAGTAAATTTGTATCCATTTGAAGAGACAATTTCTAAGCCAGGAGTTACTCTAGCCGACGCAATTGAGCAGATAGATATCGGCGGGCCAGCAATGTTGAGAGCTTCCGCCAAAAACCACGCTCATTTGACAGTTTTGTGCGATCCAGAACAGTACAATACTTATTTAAAAGAACTGCGGGAAAATGGCGGCGAAGCTTCCTTAGAGTTTCGGCAAAGATGCGCGCTAGAAACCTTCAAACATACAGCAAACTACGATCGCGCGATCGCAACTTATCTCAGCAGCAGCCAATCCGCTGAAAAATCAGCGCTACCAGACGAGTTTAATTTATCAGGAAAAGAGTTGCAAACTCTGCGCTACGGCGAAAATCCCCATCAAGCCGCCACCTGGTATCAAAGCGGAAGTACACCGACAGGCTGGACGACTAGCACCATCCTGCAAGGCAAAGAATTAAGCTACAATAATTTAGTAGATTTAGAAGCAGCAAGGCGCCTAATCGTAGAATTCCCCGACACACCCGCCGCCGCTATTCTGAAGCATACAAATCCTTGCGGCACAGCCTTGGGAACAACTATTTCTGAAGCGTATCAAAAAGCCTTCGACACCGATTCAGTCTCAGCTTTCGGTGGAATTGTCGCCCTCAACCGCCCGATTGATGCTGCTACTGCAACGGCATTAACTCAAACATTTTTAGAATGTATTGTCGCGCCGGGGTGCGAACCTGAAGCCGAACAAATTATCAAGAAAAAGGCGAAAGTTCGAGTATTAATTTTGCCAGATTTGACTCAAGGGCCGCCACAAACTGTTAAAGTTATTGCAGGCGGTTTGCTGGTGCAAGACTCAGATAATATAGTAGAAGAAACTAGCAAATGGCGGGTTGTTACTGAGAAACAGCCGACGGCGCAAGAGTTGGAAGAATTACTGTTTGCTTGGAAAGTAGCGAAACACGTCAAATCAAATGCGATCGTTGTGACGCGCGATCGCACTACAATCGGTATCGGCGCCGGACAAATGAATCGCGTCGGCTCAGTTAAACTAGCATTGGAACAAGCAGGAGAGAAGAGCAAAGGAGCGATTTTGGCCAGTGACGGTTTCTTCCCCTTCGATGATTCAGTCAAAACGGCGGCTGAGGCGGGCATAATTGCGATCGTCCAACCCGGCGGAAGTATGCGCGATCGAGATTCGATTGAAGCCGCCAACCAACTCGGAATCACAATGGTTTTCACTGATATCCGCCACTTCTTGCATTAGTTTTTGTTAGGAATTATGCCTAGCAATTCTAGATTGTGTACCATATTGTAGGGATACAATAGTGTTCGCGGGTGTCAACTTAAGTCGAAAAGCTTTCATAAATCTCGTTTCTCCGCGAGTCTAGATCCTCCTAAATCCCCCTTAAGAAGAGGGACTTTGAGAAGAATCCTGTCCCGTCTTAAGACGGGAGACTTTGACACTCTTGTCTCCCCCTTAACAAGGGGAACTTTGACACTCTTGTCCCCCCCTTTTTAAGGGGGATTAGGGGGGATCTGGAAGGCTATGACACCAATCAACACTGTTATGTCGTACCAAATTCCCTGTTGCGTCATTCAAAAATTATGACTTACACTCAACCGCAAATTAAACCCCAAGACATAAAAGTCAAAATCCTCCTCACTGGCGGACATCAATGCACCGTCACGCTCAAATCAGATACACCATTATTGCACAGCCTGATCAAAACATTAGTCGATCGCACTCAACAAACACCCGGTTTTTCCACCTTATTTCAAATCCCTATAGACGGAGGTCGTTCCGCCCTTTCTTTTCCCGGCGAAAACCTAGTCGGATTAGTCACCGAACCCCCAATTTACTTGCAGGAACTGCAACCGCAGCAGCCTGCAACTCCCGTAGAAATTCCCGCCGCAGAAATTCCCGCCCCTGCGCCGCCTGTAAATGACGATTTAATATCTCGCTACGCCCAAATAGACAACTTTTTGACCCCAGCCGAAAAGAACAAACTCATTAAATATGTCTTAGCAAAAGAATCAGAATTTGTGAGTACCAGCACCTCAACAAATGCCGAAGATTACCGCCGTTCGATGGTACTCCACTCGTTCCCCGAATTTTCGGAACTGATGGTTAATCGCATAAAAGCAATTCTCCCCGACGTGCTGAAAAGTTTAAATATTCCGTCATTTCCCCTGGGTGAGATAGAAGCTCAGCTAACCATGCACAATGACAACAACTTTTATAAACTTCACAACGACAGTGGCTCGCCAGATACCGCCAGCCGATTTTTTACTTACGTTTACTATTTCTATCGAGAACCCAAGGGTTTTTCTGGTGGCGAGTTGCAGATTTATGACAGCAAAATTGAGAACAACTTTTATGTTGCGGACAAGACATTCAGAACCGTTGAGCCTCGCAACAACAGCATCGTATTTTTTCTAAGTCGCTATATGCACGAAGTTTTGCGAGTTAGCTGTCCCTCAAAAGCTTTTGCTGATAGCCGCTTTACTATTAACGGCTGGGTACGCAAAGCAAACTGAGGTTAATTCATAGTCCTGGACGCACTAATCACCTAATTTTGTCATTCTGAGTAAGGCGAAAAATATCAAATTATTGCCACATCGTTACAATGCGTAATACCAATTTAATGTGAAGTTGCATATATTTCGATCCCCCTAAATCCCCCTTAATAACGGGGACTTTGACCAAGCTCTTGTCCCCCCCTTATTAAGGGGGGTTAGGGGGGATCAGATTCTATGCAGCCTCATATAAAATTGGTATAAGTCCCGATATCTGAGCTTCTTCACTTCCCAAAGCCGACCCTCAGAATGACAGAATTACCTTACTCAAAACTATTTAATTCTTACTCCAGTGCTCCAGCACTTTTGAGCAATTTCACCACACTAGAATAACCCTTATACTCAGCCAGCATTAAAGCGGTATAATTTCCCGGATTTTTGTGGTTTAGTTCTGCACCAGCATCAATTAAAATCTTTACTGCATCAGCATAACCCCGATGTGCGGCCCACATTAAAGCAGTTGCGCCCGAATCATCCAGCAAGTTGACATCCGCACCTTTTTCCACTAATAATTGGACGATCGCAATATAACCCCGATCGCACGCCTTCATTAAAGCCGTTTTCCCCAAATCCGCCGGGACATTGGGATCGGCACCGCCGTCAAGCAAAGCCTTCACCGTCTCAGTATGTCCGTGAAACGCAGCCAGCGTCAAAGCCGTCTCCCCAAAGTTTTTAGCATTCAGAAAATCAGCCCGATTAGAATTTACTTTTTGCAGCAAAGCCGATACGATCGCACTATGGCCGTGAACAGCCGCCACCAGTAAAGGCGTATCGCCCAACCGATTTCTCGAACCGACGCTAGCACCTCGGTTTAACAGCAATTCCACCACATTTTCGCAGCCTTCAATCACCGCAAAATTCAAAGCAGTTTCATCATCTTTATCTTTAGCGTTGATATCGGCGCCAGCATCGAGTAAGATATGGGCGATCGCCGCATTTCCCCCAGCAGCAGCGGCCATCAAAGCCGTGCCCCCATCTCCATTTTTCACATTCGCATTAGCACCCGCACCAAGCAAAGCTTGCACCACATCAGTATTGCCGGCATCTGCAGCCAAAGTTAAAGCAGTTTCTCCGTTTTTGTCGGGAATTTCGACATCAGCACCAGCAGCCAACAGCGCCTCGACAACAGCCAAATTTCCCGCCGTCGCAGCCAGCATCAAAGCAGTTTTGCTCTCTAGATTTTTAACATTAGCATCCGCCCCACACTTGAGCAAAATTCGCACAATTTCAGCGCTTCCTTGGCGGACAGCTAAAAACAGCATAGAATTGTCAGCAACAGCACCCGCATCCACCAAAGCTTTTACAACAGCTAGATGACCGGATAAAGCAGCTATTTTCAGAGCTGAATCTCCATCTTTATCTTGCACATTTACATCAGCATTAGCATCAACTAACATCCGCACAACATTGATATCGCCCTTCAAAGAAGCCGCCATTAAAGCCGTACTTCCATCATCATTTTTAGCATTAACATCAGCACCTGCAGCCAGCAACAGCCGCACAGAGTCAGCCTGTTTGTGAGCCGCCGCCAGCATCAAAGCCGTTAGCCCAAAACGCCTGCTCACTTGGTTGACATTAGCGTCATTGTTTAGTAAAGTACGCACGATTTCTGTATAGCCCTTTTGGGCAGCAAACATCAAAGCCGTCGTCCCCTCAGAGTCTTTGGCGTTAGCGTTAACATTCTTAGCGAGTAAAGCTTGGACGTGAATAATGTTGCCAGTCTTGGCGGCTTGAATCAATACAGCGTCTTGTTTAGTGGCAGGCATAATAGTCTCTCATACCGTATATTTTTACCGTCGCACGAGACGGCCTGACTGGTATGCTAAGTTTTATGAAGTATGTTTGCTAATCCTCAGAACACTATGAATCTCGAAATTCCTCAGTCAGTGAAAGTTTGGAGCCAATTCATCCACCCTATTTTAATGTGGGTACTGCTGGCTATCTCATTTTATGCTTTGTATCTCGGCATTCAAATCCGACGTACCAGAAGTGCGGAAGGCGAACTCAAAAAAGAGTTAATTAAAGGCAAATTCAACGTCAAGCACCACCAGATGGGTTCTTTGCTGTTAGCCTTGATGGTTACGGTGGCGATCGTCGGGATGGCCGTCACCTACATCAACAACGGCAAACTATTTGTCGGGCCGCACTTGTTAGCAGGGTTGGGAATGATGGCAATAATTGCGATCGCAGCCTCGCTGACTCCTTTGATGCAAAAAGGCAATGATTTGGCCAGAAACACTCACATCTTTCTGAATATTGTGCTCTTGGGGCTGTTTGGCTGGCAAGCGGTATCAGGCGTGGAAATCCTGCAAAGAATTATCAGCAAAATGTGAGGATTTGGGTAAGATTGCTAATTGCTAATTGCCGTGGGGCGATTAGTGATTAGCAATTAAGTTGTCATATTCGTTAAGTTGGAGTGCCGAGCGATTGACCTTAAACATTACTTTTTCTCAAACAAATATCTTAGCTATCTCGATCATTGGAAGGTAACATATTAATAGGCACAGTTTGTTTAATTTTGTTAGAAATAGAAATAGGGGTGTAAATATCAACTTCAACATCATTTACAACTCGGAGCGAAACAATTAGAGCATATCTAGCGGTTTTCTTCCATCCTTCGCATCTTGAATTATATCTCCACCAACCACCAACAGGATATATACCAATAGAATCTTTCTGAGCCAATTCAGCCGCCGTACCCTCCCAAATATCAGAATGAATTGAGCCGCGATTCCATGTTTTTGGGCCTAGAAACCACCCACTGTCACCAGTTACAGTAGATGTTACTTTTTCTTCAGTTTCTATGGCTTCCTTATTAATCCGTTGTCTAAAATCCTCCAAAGTCTCTGTGGAACGCTTAATAGCAAGCCTCAAACCATAAGAGGCGTAAGAATGTTTATTTTGCCATCCTCGTTCTCCTGGGTTTGGTTCGATAAAATATGAAAGTGTTACCCGCATTTTTACTTCGGCTTCACGCAACTTTTCTAGCTCTTGTGTTGGCCAGGGGAGTATGTGAAGGTTCATTTCTTTTGTTTTTACCTTGCCATCCTTTTTGTGAAAAGGCTGCAACTGATCTTCACAAATCATTGTTAAGTCATTTTTGCTACTAAAAAGCGCCCTCTCCAGATTGGGAACACCATAACCATACCGACGCAATAATATAGATACTTTTTCACTCTTCAAAGGCTTTTTAGGTAAATTCCTATACATTGCATCAGTCCATTCTGCGGAGTGAACTATTAAGGCACGAACTGTTTCTGACCAGTATTCGGGATGTTCAGCCCAAATACGTGCTGCCATATAGCTACACAAAGCTGTTGCTGCGCTAGTATCTCCAGAAAGGTTAAATTGCCGTACATTTGGTTGATAATAAGTTGTTAGCAGTCGTAAGTCATCAATATCCATGCCAGGTGAATCAGTATCATCAGTTGCTAGGTTGCCCCCCTCAAAAGTCACATCTGGTCGGATAGGCCACTTATCAGTCCATAAAAGAGAAGTTCTACTTCGAGGTGAAAGGTCGCCAGCAGGGGCAATAGTTTGACATTTAGCATACCTTGGATCAACTATATTGACTTTATCGGTATAAGCACCAACAACAAGTGCATTCCACGCCTGGGAGGGATTTTCTGCTTGGCTTGCATCATTTCGATGAGGATACTCACTAAGCATGATGTCCCCTGCGATATTGCCAACCGGAATAACCATTAATCGTTGAAATTCAAAGCAGATTTGATCTACTGCTGCTGACCAAGAAGAAGGAACTCCTGTATTATTGTGGATTTCACTCGTGACAGGCATACAAATAACACGCTGGCGCTTTGGGTTGCTAATTTCTGCACGAAAAACAGCCTCCTTTGTAATAGCTCCATAAAGCTTAGGGTCATTTTCTCCTTTGGCTGGAAGTATTTTTACGGATTCCAACCGATGGGTAAGATATACTTTGCGTGATGTGGCTAGTACATTATAAAGGTTGCCATACAGGGCTATGCCAGCCATGTCAGTACCATGACCCCGCCAATGTTTACTGTCTTCCACTCCCCAGTGTGGATTGCAAGTCAACAAATCTTCAGAAGCAAGGGCGGGTTTAATTAAAGGATGAGAGCGTGTAACACCGCTATCTAATAAACAAACAGCTAAATTAGTATTCGATGCTACAATAGTGCGATTTTCAAGGTCTTTGACCCAACTCTCCTGTTCTTGCTCCATCTCAAAGAACATAGACGGTGAATCTTTGGCAAGGCGAAGTTCAGCAATTAAACCATTATTGTTAATAATTCGAGATAAGGTGGTTACAGACGTCAATGCCAAAACCACTTCTCTTTCCGGGAAAGTAATTGAGTGTTCTGTTGTTCTAATCTTAAGTTTTTGGGCTACTTCGTTGAAATCTTTACGAAAGCCATAACGTAACCAAACTTCCCACCAAACTTCGTTGGATTCAGATGGAAATAATTCTGTTTTATCCGTGAATAGCGCACGCACTGTACCTAAGTTAATATTATCCAATACTGCGATTAAAGGCTCGTTCTTTGGCTTGCCTGTTTCTGTTTCTTCATCACGGTAAGCTGCGATTTTTGAGGCGAAAAAATCTGATGCTTTCTCTGGGACAAATATAGTGGCTGATACGGTTTCGTCTGCTTCATCAGAAGAGTGAACAGCAAGCAACTCGATTTTCTTAGGCTTGTTCTCCAACAGCTCAACCGCTTTCAGTTCGCTTTTTGGTAGCTGGAACTCTAAATAAAAACCAGCTTCTCCAACTGCAATTTCTGGTTCGCGCAATAATTTTTGTTGCTGATAATTTTCAAGAGCCTTCTCCAAAGCTTGTTGCAACGTTTCGGCGTGTTCTATACGATTGCGAGGTGGAAAGGATTTTTTATTTCCTCCCCCTCCACGATATGTATAATTTTGGCTATCTCCCTTTACCACAATATAAAAATTAGGGAGATTCCTTTGGTATTTAGGCATTAGAGTGAGAAGTTAATTAAAAAAATTAGTGAAATTATACCGCACTTACTTAAAAGTAGTGCTTTTTCGTTCGATAATCGCAGAAACTATATTTTCTTCAGATATTGAATCCCGCTCAGAAATCACAGCTACTTTAGCGGCTTCATCTGCCGCTCGAACTAACTCTGCTTGGCTTAGTCCATCAGCAGTCTCGATAATATGTTGCCAATTTTGCCACTCAATATTAAATAGGGATAAACGGGCTGTCAGCAACTTGCGAACAACTTCTCGATTTGGTAACTCGTATTCAATAACATCATCAAAGCGTCTAAAAAGAGCCTTGTCTAATAAATCAGGATGATTAGTCGCCGCAATGATTAGACTTTGGCTATCATCATTCTCCAAAAACTGCAAGCAGGAATTTAAAACTCGACGAATCTCTCCAACATCATTAACCGCAGCACGTTGCGAACCAATGACATCAAATTCGTCAAAAAAATAAACACCTCGTGTTACCGCCATTGCATCAAATATCAGTTTGAGTTGATTAGCCGTATCACCCATATATTTTGTAATTAACCCAGTGTAAGCAACAGTAAAAAGAGGGAGTTTCAGTTCTCCAGCCAGAGCAGCGGCGGTCATCGACTTCCCCGACCCTGGTGGCCCAACTAAAAGTATTTTACGGCGAGGCTTGAGATTATACTCAGCTAAACGATGCCGCTTAGCTTGTTCTATAATAATACGTTCTAATCTTTTTTTTAACGATATAGGAAGAACCATGTCAATAAATCTGGTGTCTGAATAGCAAACTGACACAAGGTTTACTAATTCTCCCTTGGGCTGGACGAGCGGCGTGGGTGAAGCTTTGTGTTCAATCACAGATTTACGCTCTTTTGCTTTATCAATAAGAATTTGGATTTCTTGAGCAACTTTAGTGTGTCCTTGTCGTGCTTCATGTGCAGCCATCTGTAGAGCCACAGAAAAAAATTGTTGCTCCTCATCTTCGAGGTAACTCTTTAAGAGTGCAATAACATGGCGGGCTGTTGACATAATGGGTTCACTCTGGACCAATCTCCCAGGATTTAGTAAAGCTAGAAATCTGACTTTACAACTTTATAAGCTGCCCTCGGTATATAAATATGCTAAATACTATTATTTTAATCATACCTTTGTAATAACAAATATACTATAAATTGGTACAAAAATCAACAATTTTAAGAGGAATTAATATCATGCCATGAACGTCAAAAGACCCACAGAGTATTTGCTTTCAATCTCTTCGGAGAATCAGAGTTAGGTCAATATTTTGGCAGATTACTGGCGAAAGAGATGGTTGCGAGCACACAAAAATACCAGGCTGGTAGCCTGGACAAAAATCTGTCATCAGTGACAAAGAATTTGTTACTGTAGAAATTAAAAAAGGCGGCACCCAGATTTGAACTGGGGGTGGAGGTTTTGCAGACCTCTGCCTTACCACTTGGCTATGCCGCCGTCACGTCTGAAATTTGACGTTTTCTTATAATACACCAAATCTGAAAAATTTTAACATACCTGTCAAAAATTTCGTAAAGCGCAGCTATCCCCTAGGGAATCGCCCTTTTTTCCCATATCCCCAAAACCCTTGTGGGAAGGTACTCTAGAACTATAGCCACGACCCGCAACACCAGCCATGACACCAGTTTCTCCCCTACTCGTCGCCCAAATCACGGACACACACTTGTTTGCAGAGATCGATCGAGAATGGAAAGGCCTCTCAACAACCCGCACCCTCCAAGCAGTTCTCGATCGCCTGCAACAGATACAGCCGCCGCCCGACTTACTCCTACTCACAGGCGACTTGTCCCAAGACGAAACACCCGAATCCTACCAGCGCCTAGTCTACCTCATCGCCCCCCTCGGAATACCCGCCTACTGGATACCTGGGAACCACGACAACATCCCAGTCATGGCAGAAATCTTAAATCAACCGCCCCTTTCCCCTGAAAAATCATGGATGCTAGGAAACTGGCAATTTCTATTACTTTCGAGTGTGGAAGCCGGATGCGACGGCGGGCGGCTTTCCCCAGAAAGCTTGCATTGGCTCGACTCTCAACTGCAACAAATCGGCGATCGACCTGTTATCATTGCCTTGCACCATCATCCTTTGCCGATCGACTCTGAAATCATGGATGGAATGATGCTGCAGAATGCCGATGAATTTTTCGCAATTGTCGATCGATATCCTCAAATCAAAATAGTCCTCTGCGGCCACATTCACCAAGAATTCCACCAACAGCGGGGCTCAGTTACCTACTTGGGGACACCCAGCACCTGCATCCAACTTTTACCCAAAAGCCATCCGATTATCCTTGACGAAATCCCGCCGGGATTTAGATTGCTTGAATTGGCGATCGACGGTACTTGGAACACAAGAGTTGAGCGAGTGACCGAAGCATCGCCACCCTTTTAATAATTTTCGATAACCTAAAAATTTATATCAAATTTACATTTTTTTGTCAATCCATCAACAGATAGATTGTTGTGAGCAACCCCATCTATTATGATAATTATTGGCTATAGATTGCAGGCATAGCTAGAGCGCTCGGCAACTAACAAAAATATATCTAGCAACATTACCAAACAGGAAAAACTAAATATATGTCTGAACTAAATGGCGTGATGATGCAGTATTTCCACTGGTACAATCCCGCTGACGGGAACCTGTGGAATCAGCTAGCGGAATCTGCAAAAGATTTAGCCAAAATAGGCATTACCTCCCTTTGGTTGCCACCCGCCTATAAAGGAACAGACGGCGCTGAGGAGGTAGGTTACAGCGTCTACGACTTATTCGATTTAGGCGAATTCGACCAAAAAGGGTCGGTACGCACGAAATACGGGACAAAAGATGAGTATTTGCGCGCCATTAAAGCTGCACAAGATGCAGGAATTCGGATTTATGCCGATGTTGTCTTCAACCACAAATTAGGTGCCGATGCAGAAGAAGAAGTCGAAGCTACACCCTTCCATCCCGAAGACCGCAATGCCCCAGTAGGCGAATATCAAAAAATCAAAGCTTGGACGCATTTTACCTTCCCCGGCCGCGACAAAAAATATTCCAGCATGGAGTGGCATTGGTGGCATTTTGACGCCATTGATTACAACATTTACAACACAGAAACCCATGCCGTTTACCTGCTAAAAGGCAAAGAATTCGATCGAGGAGTAGACTTAGAAAAAGGTAATTTTGACTACCTCATGGGTTGCGATTTAGATATGGACAACCCAGAAGTCACGGGCGAATTAAAATACTGGGGTGAGTGGTATATCGATACAACAAACGTTGACGGCTTTCGCTTCGATGCCGTCAAACACGTATCAGCACAATTTTTTCAAGAATGGTTGGAACACGTCCGCCACTATGCCCAACGCGACCTATTTGCCGTCGGCGAATATTGGTCTTACGAAGTGGAAGCTTTGCACTACTTCATCGAAGCAACAGGCGGTAAAGTCTCCTTATTTGACGCGCCCCTCCACTACAACTTCCACGCTGCTAGCAAAGCCGGCAATAGCTACGACTTGCGAACAATTTTTGATAACACTCTCGTCCAACAGCAACCCGCCCTCGCCGTTACCTTGGTAGACAACCATGATTCCCAGCCCTTACAATCCCTAGAATCAGTTGTCGAGGCTTGGTTTAAACCCCTTGCCTACGCTTTAATTCTGCTGCGGCGCGAAGGATATCCGTGCATTTTTTACCCGGATTATTACGGCGCTAACTATAAGGATAAAGCAAATGATGGCAATGAATACGAGATTTGGTTAGACCAACATCAGTTTATGGTAGATAAATTCTTGTTAGCGCGCCAAACTTATTCCTACGGCAATCAGTACGATTATTTCGACCACCCCAACACTATTGGCTGGACGCGACTTGGAAATGAAGAACATCCGGGCGGCATGGCTGTGGTACTCAGTAACGGAGGCGATGGCACTAAGCTTATGGAAGTCGGACAACCCAATCGAACTTATATTGACATCACCGAACACATCCAAGAACCAATCACAACTAATAACGATGGTTGGGGTGATTTTCGGTGTAACGCCGGTTCAGTTTCTGTCTGGGTTCCACAGCAGTAAGGACTGTGTTAACAGCAAAAAGTAAAAAGCAAGATATGTTTTTACTTTTTGCTTTCATATTTTTGATAACTCAAATCTATCTATAGTTAGGACTAAAGCTCTCTCTTTAGTCCTATTTTTAGGATGTGCGATCGTGTATTATAATGTGATTTTACATAAAAAATAATTATGAAACTTTCACAAAAAGTTGCCGTTATTACTGGCGGAGGGTCGGGAATTGGTCGTGCAGCAGCAATTTTAATGGCCAAGGAAGGCGCAAAAGTTGCTGTAATCAATCGCACTTTAGAAACCGGGCAAGAAACCGTCCGCCAGTTGGTCGATGAAGGAGGCTGCGGGCTAGCTATTGCAGCAGATGTGGCCGATTCTATGCAAATGCAACAGGCATTTCAAACCATTTTTAATGAATATCAAAGAATTGATATTGTGTTGGCAAATGCAGGTATTAACGGTGTATGGTCGCCGATAGAAGAGATAGAACCTGAAGAGTGGGACAAGACAATTAATACCAACCTCAGAGGAACATTTTTGACTGTTAAGTATGCTGTTCCTTATCTGAAAAAACAAGGAGGTTCCATCGTCATTACATCCTCGATTAATGGCACCAGAAGTTTCAAGAAAGTTGGGGCCACAGCTTACGCTTCCAGCAAAGCCGCCCAAGTAGCTTTAGCGAAAATGCTGGCGCTAGAACTTGCTCCCAGCCAAATCAGAGTCAATGTTATATGTCCGGGCGCGGTGGAGACTTCCATTGACGAAAGCACAGTTAAGCGCCATCTTGATGACATTCCACTCGAGCCTGATTCCCTTCAAGACCTGATTCCTTTGACGGATAATACCCCCGGTTCTAGCGAACAAATCGCCCAATTAGTTTTATTTTTAGTATCCGATGCGTCCAGCTTTATCACAGGTACTGAAGTCTGGATTGATGGTGGCGGTTCTTTGATTTAAAATCTCTGTAGCAGCAATTTAAAGAATGTTGCTACCAATTACCCATTACCCATAATTAATGACTGAATATCAAGCAATTTGGTCACAAGCCCCCGGATTTATCAGTAGGCTCAATTCTTCAATCTAAAATCTAAAATCTAAAATCTAAAATCGATTGACTCTCCATTGTTGGACAGCAGTTTGCAATGTCTGCGGCAGCCAGTTATCGTACTGAGGATAAACAGGCAAACGCTTTACGAGTTGCCATCCCGATGCTGCTAAAATTTCTGTTAAACTTTGGTGTTGCAGGTGAGGATAATCGGGATTAACTTCATCCCGCGGCCCAATTCCTCCTAAATCTCTAGCACCTGCTTCTAAACAAGCCAGCAATATGTCTGGCTGTGCAACTAAATTTGGGGGAATTTGCAGCCTGATTTCAGATGGTAAAATGCTGCGGGCGATCGCAATAACTTCGGGCATTTTTGTAGCATCAAAAACTTCACCGTCCCAACTTTGCTGATTTCCCGGACTGTGTGGCTGGAGGATAACTTCTTGAATGTGATTGTAACGCGAATGAATCCGGGCGATCGCCTCTAATGTCTTAATCCAATCGGCCTCACTTTCCCCAATTCCCAGCAGCAAACCAGTTGTAAACGGAATCTTCAATTCCCCAGCCCATTCTAACTGTTGCAGCCGCAGCGCCGGAACTTTACTCGGTGCGTGTCGGTGAACAGTTTGTAACAAATGTGGCGCAAGCTGTTCTAGCATCAGCCCCATCGATACATTCACCTCTTTTAACTGTGCCATCTCCTCAAAGCTGAGCGGCCCCACATTAGTATGCGGCAAAAATCCCAGAGCTAGTGCCAGTTCGCACAAATCGTAAATCCGCTGCAACCAAGCTTTTCGCCGTTGACTGTGAGGATGTACCTCGCCGCTGAGGATAAGAATTTCAATTACACCTTGAGTTTGCAGCAGCAAAAGCTGTTTTTCGGCTTCTGGTAGTGTCAGCCAAGGACTTTGCAGGGGTTCGGCCCGAAAATTGCAATAGGTGCAGCGGTTAAAACACTCGTAAGTAGGAACCAGAGTATAAGCAGGGCTGTAGGTGACGGTACGGGACATTCCTTGCGACTTTTATCGATCGGACTTGTGCAACAACTATATGTCAATGGGAGTTTTGCGGTTGGCGATCGCAACCCTTCATCTATCTTAACACTGACGCAAGTCCGGAATCTCGTTGCCCAGGTAGATTATGAGTATTCTTCATTTGTGGGCGATCGTCCACTAATTCCGCATTCTGCGTTTAAACTCGTTATACAGCAAGCCTTATGGCTTTTAAAAAGCATAATTTATGACACCTATAAGAAAAACTGTGCTTAAAAGGCCTTTACAAACTGAAATAAAAGCTTTATGTTTATTTACATGGCGGAACACAAAGCCGTCACGAACATTGAAAACCAAATAAAGCAATCATAAACAAATGACAACAACCTTACAGCAGCGCGAAAGCGCCAATGTCTGGGAACGCTTTTGTGAGTGGGTCACAAGCACAGACAACCGCATTTATGTAGGTTGGTTCGGCGTCTTGATGATTCCTACCCTCCTGAGCGCCACCATCTGCTACATCATCGCCTTCATCGC